>CAZXXV010000568.1:0-2516 GCA_964644725.1 uncultured bacterium | reverse complement strand
GGCCGAACCAGCGCCGCACGAGTCTGTAGCGCGGGAACGACCGGGGGGAGATGCGACCGTTGATCAGCACCACCGGGATCGCCCGCGCCGCACAGGCGGCCAGGAAGTTGGGCCACAGCTCGGTCTCCGTCAGAAGGACCAGGCGCGGTCGCAGCCGGTCCACGGCCCGCTCGACGGCCCACCCGAAGTCCAGAGGGAAGAAGACGAAGCGGGCCGCGGGCAGCCGCTGCTCCGCCACGCCCCTGCCCGTGTCCGTGACCGTGGATACCAGGAGGGGCAGATCCGGCCGGCGCACCCCGAGTTCCCTGGCCAATGGGGTGGCCGCCATGACCTCGCCCACCGAGACCGCGTGCAGCCAGATGGGAGGCACCGGCCCTGTCCACGCAGGGAGACGCCCCAGACGCTCGGAGAGACCCCGGCGATACTTTCCCCGCAGGATCGCTTGCGCCGCGAAAACCGGGAGCCCCCCAATGAAGAACGCCGCCAGTCCGAGGCTGTAGAGCCAGTACATGACACTCTTCACAGCGTTCAACTGTTCGGCAGTTCGGCTGTTCGACTGTTCCTCTGACTCAGTACCGCGTTTCGCAAATTCGATGACGTATACCCTGTCGCCTGCCCTTGCCTCCCCCTCAACCTCCCCTTCTCCCCTTGGGGGAGAAGGAAGGAATGAGGGGTACAAGCGGAGGCAGACATCCGGTGTGGAAATACGTCACCGTAATTGCGGCCAGAAGGACTTAGGATCCGCCGAGCCGCCGAATCCGCCAGAGGCGGAAACTGCCGAACGTTCTTCACCCGTTTGCTGCCCGCGTGTCCGCCTCTGCGACCAGTGCGTTCAACCGTTCGGTCAGAATGGATTGGAACTTCTCCACCGCCGCCTTGTCGGCATCCCCCGGCACATAGATGGGCTCGCCCCAGACGTACACGGCCCGAGCGAAGGGGTGCGGAATCAGGAACTGGTCCCAGCTCTTCAGGACCGTCCGGGGCCACGCGCCGAAGGCGACCGGAAGGATGGGCATTCCTGAAAGGCGGGACAGCTCGATGACGCCGGATTTCGCCCGCTGCCGCGGGCCCTTCGGCCCATCGGGGGTGATGACGACATTGCTGCCGTTTCGCAGACTCTGGAGGAGCCGCTTGAAGGCGCGGGCCCCGCCGCGCGTGGCCGACCCGCGCACCACCGTGAACCCCAGTCGCTCGGCGATCCGGGTGATGTACTCCCCGTCCCGATGGTGGCTGATGAGGATCGTGGCCGACTGCCCGGGATAGCCGAACGGCATCATCAGGAGCCGCCCGTGCCAGAAGGCCACAATGATCCGTTCGCCCTTGGCCCAGCACGACTCCCAATACTGCCGGCCGATGTCCTCCCGGCGCAGCGTGGCCATTCCCATTCGCATCACCACACTGGCGAGCCAGGGCGCCACGGTCAGACTGAGCTTCCACTCCCGAAGAGAACGCCAGCGTGCGCTCATGGCGACGCCCTCCCGCTCACGACGCCGGGAGGAGCGCCAGGACTTCCCTGGCCGCCCGCTCTGCGGCGCCGGGCATCCCCAGCCGGGCCCGGACCTGAGCCAGCGCTGCCCGCATCCCGGCCTGGCGCTCGGGCGACTCCAGGAGCTGTTCCGCCACGGCCGCCAGGCGCGCCGGCGTGGCATCGGACTGGATCAGCTCCGGCACAATGCCGTCGTTCGCCACCAGGTTCGGAAGCCCGATGAACCGCACCCGAACCAGGAGGCGCGCCAGGAGCCACGACAGGGCTGCCACGCGGTACGTAATGATCATGGGTGTGCCGAGGATGGCCGCCTCGAGGGTCACGGTCCCCGACACAGCCAGCAGCAGGTCGGCCGCCCGCATCACCTCGTAGGTCCGGTCGGGGAGGACCGCCACCTGAAGCCCGGATGCCGCCACGACCTCCTCCACCGCCCCACGATCCAGCGTGGGCGCCAGCCCGAGGAGCAGCCGAAGGTCGGGGCGGGCGGCGGCCAGCAGCGAGGCGGCCTGAAGCAGGATCGGCAGGTGCCGGCGGACCTCTGCCTGGCGGCTCCCGGGAAGAAGGCCCAGGACCCGTGCGTGCTCCGGGATGCCCAGGGCGGCGCGGCACGCCTCCCGCGGCGGCACATCCGCCAGCGCGTCCAGGAGGGGATGCCCCACGAAAGTCACGTCCACGCCGGCCTTCCGGTACAGCGTCTCCTCGAACGGGAACAGCACCAGCATCTTCTGCACCACACGGCGGATCGTGCGGATCCGTCCGCGTCGCCACGCCCAGACCTGGGGGCTGATGAAGTAGCAGACCGGAATACCCAGCCGGTGAGCCGTGCGGGCCAGGAGGAGGTTGAAGTCCGGGAAATCGATGCAGATCAGCAAGGCAGGGCGAACGGTTCTGAGGTACCCGCGCAGACGCTGAAGTGCGTTCCGCAGGGCCCGGCGCTTCTCCCACAGCTCGGTCAGCCCCACGACGGCCGTGCCCCCGGCGTCAGCCAGGAGGTTCACGCCGGCCTTCCGCATCTGCGCCCCACCCATGC
>CAZXXV010000567.1:0-2520 GCA_964644725.1 uncultured bacterium | reverse complement strand
TGTAGAGGTACTCCTCCAATCGGCTAGACCAGTCCGGTGGACCGTCGAGGTTCAGCGACCGGGCCGTCTCCAGAAAGGATCCGTGCTCCCTGCTTACAACATCGGCCGCCTCAATGGTCGCGCGCACTCGAGTGTCCGGTGGAAGTTCGATTGGTTCCTCCGGACGGAAGACCTTGCCGTCGAAAGTCAGATATAAGGTCTTCGTCATGTGTTCATCCCCTCGATCGGCTGCGGGCCGCATGCCACCTTTCGGCGCCACCACAGCGGGCCGTAAATGCGCCGTTGAGATGGGGGTTCACATGCTCTACATGTCTGAACCGTACCACTGCCCAAGCTAATGTCAAGTTGAAAGTGTGCCGGGGGAGTGGCCTTACGCCTCTTGCGGACTCGGGGCGCCTTCACACCAAAGCGATCTTCTCTTGAAGTGTGCTCCGGGGAATGGCGCCCTCGCGGAGGATGCGGGCGGGCTGGGCGGTGCAGTCGATGATCGTCGATGGCACGCCGAGCGCCACGCGGCCGCCATCCAGGATGAGGTCAATCTGGCCCCCGACGGCCTTCTGCACGGTCCTGGCGTCCGCGGGATCGGCTCCCCCGGATTTGTTCGCGCTCGTGCCGATGATGGGACCGGCAAAGGCCGTGAGCAGCGCCTGCGCCACGGGGCCGGCCGGCATCCGGAGCCCCACCGTTCCGAGGGCCCCGGTGAGGATCGAGGGGATTTTCGGAGACGCTTTCACCACCACGGTGAGCGCTCCGGGCCAGAAGGCCTGCATGAGGCCTCGCACCCCCTCGGAGAGACCCGTGGCCAGGTCTGCCCCTGCCTCGACCGAGGGAACCAGGACACTCAGGGGTTTGCCGTGGTGGCGCCCCTTCACCGTGTGCACCCGCTCGATCGCCGCGGGGTCCATCGCATTTGCTCCTAGGGCGTATAGGGTGTCGGTCGGAAAGGCCACCAGGCCCCCGCGGCGCAGGACCTCGCAGGCCTGCTGGATGACCTCGGGCTGCACGTTCCTTGGGTCCACTTGGATCACTCGTGTCCTCACTGGACCTCACTCCCTTGCGAGAGGTTCACGTCTGAACCATTCATCGCCGGCATTCACTCCAGAACTCATAACCGGCAGTTGTCCGGTTGTCAGTTGTTGGTTGTCAGTTTTCGATTTCAGCGTCCCTTCGGTCGGCTGCGATTCCCCGCGGGGGAAATCCCTGTGAGCTGCTCGAACCAGCCCTGCAAGCTCCCGCCCTTTCTCGTCACATAGACGACGTACGGCGAGGTGACCAGGTCTCCGTTCTTGTCCCAGCGGAGCCGCCCGAGGGTCCCGTCGTACTCGCTTGCGTGCATGACCCTCAGGACCTTGCGCAACTCCTCCTTGGTGTTCCGGAGGGGCTTCGCGACCTGGATGGCCCGCAGGAGCACCCCCATGGCATCGTAGGTGTAGAGGACGTACGGGCCGATGGGGCCGTAGCGCGCCTCGAACCGCTGAATGAAGGCCCGCGCGGAGGCCAGCAGTCGCGGATCGGGCGCAAAGGTGAGATACGCGCCACTGGCCGCCTCCTCGCCGGCGATCTTGACGAACTCGGGGTCCAGGACCCCATCGGCGCTCACGAAGGCTGCCGCGAGGCCCGCCTGTCGCATCTCGCGGATCAGGTAGCCGCCCTCGCGGAAAATGCCCCCGAAGTAGACGACGTTCGGCTCCACGGATTTCAGCCGAGCCACCACCCCGTTGAAGTCCTTGTCGCCCTGGGCGATCTCCTCCACCGTCACGATGCTCCGCCGGCCCGCGCGGCGCTCCACGGTGCGGATCAGCGTCTCGGCCAGCGTCCGGCCGTACTCGGTGCGATCGTGGACCACGGCGATGCGGCGGGCGCGAAGTCGCGAGAGGATAAACTCGGCCGCCGAAAGGGCGTGCTGATCGTCTCGCCCTACCACGCGGAACACATTGTCGAAGCCCTGCGCCGTGAGCCGCGGGTGCGTGGAGGTGGCGGTGACCTGCGGAATGCCCGCCTGGTAGTACACCGCCGAGGCCGGGATGGAGGAGCTGGAGTAGAAATGGCCCACGACGCCCCAAATGCCGTCCTGGACCAGCTTCTCGGCGACAGCCACCGCCTGCCTCGGGTCGAACTGGTCATCCCCGAGGACGAGTTCCACCTTCCGTCCGAGCCTCGCGGTCCAGTCGGCGACGGCCATTTCGGCGGCCTGGCGCATGCTCTGTCCGATGCGGCCCGCCTCGCCCGCCATGGGGATCACGAGGCCGAGCTTGACCGGAGGCAGCTCCCCCGCCCCCGCGGGGGCCGCCAGGGCCACGACCAGGAGGAGCCAGCACCATCGCATGGGCTACCCTCAGTCCAAAAATTTCACCGCCAAGACCGCCGAGATCGCAAAGACTCGCCAACTCTCATCACTTCAAAGGAGCCTCCGGACCGAAATCTTCCGGGGCGCGTCTCCAAGTCTTTCCGGGTCAGCGCTGTGAATACGGGGGAGTTCCTTTGCGTGCTTCGCGTGCTTTGCGGTTGAACTGCACTATT
>CAZXXV010000566.1:0-2555 GCA_964644725.1 uncultured bacterium | reverse complement strand
GGAACCACCCGGACCAGGAAGGCTCGATGATCGTCAACCAGCTCCATCCATCTCATTCCGGCTCCTCATCCTCCACGAGCGGGAACCGACCCGGCCGGATCCCGCCCCCCGTCCTTAGGCAGAACGCGCTGCCAGGGCTTTCTCGTGGTGCGGCCTCAGGCAGGCGTAGATGGAAAGATTGAAGGGCGTCGGCACGCCCACCTCGCGGCCGTAGCGGACCACGGTTCCTGCCAGCGTCTCCGCCTCCAGGCGATTCCCCTGGGAGAGGTCGTGGGCCAGCGAGGATCGCATGTGGGGCTGTAGGCCACGGGCAAAGGCCATGGCTCGATCCACGGCGTCCGCAGGCAGCCGGACCCCCTTCGCCCGCCCCACCGCCGCCACCTCTTCCATCACGCCACGGTAGAAGGCGGTCGTCTCCGGGCACGCCAGGATCTCCCCGATGCTGAGCCGGCCGAGCGCCGTGACGCCTCCCTGAGCACAGATGAACAGGAATTTCTCCCAGAGGTCAACCTGGATCTGGGTCGAAAGCTCGGCCTGGATGCTAGCCCCCTTCAGGACGCCGAGGATCTTCTCAGCCCGCGCCGTGATACGCCCATCCTTCTCGCCGAACTTGATCGTCCGGGGACCGGCCGTCTGGCTGATGACCCCCGGGGCGCTGATCGTGGAGAGGATATGCACCACGCCGGCCATCACGCGTTCCTCCCCCAGGATGGCGGCCAGCCTCTCCTGGTTGTCCACGCCGTTCAGGAGGCACAGGACGACTGTCTGGGGGCCGACCATAGGGCGGATCTGGGACCCCGCCGCATCGGTGTCGTACCCCTTCACACAGAAAAGGACCAGGTCCACCGGGCCAACCGCGGTAGGATCGTGGGTGGCTTTGGCGCGAACGTGGAAGTCGCCGGCAACGCTTTTCACCTGCAGGCCGTTCTTTTGGATGGCCTCCAGGTGCGCGCCTCGCGCGATGAAGGTCACATCCTCGCCCGCTCGAGCGAGCAGGCCGCCAAAGTAGCCCCCGATGCCCCCACTGCCCATGACCGCGATTTTCATGAAACCTCAGCCCTCCCCCAGGCCGATTTCGGATTTTGAATGTCGAATGTCGGATTCGAGTTCTTCAATCCAAAATCCTCAATCTGAAATCTCAAATCGATCGGAGCGTCTTATACCACCGCAACTGCGATGCCTTCAAGGGAAAAGCCGGCCGGCCGCAGTCGCCTGAGATCGGTGGCCCCCCCTAGACTGGTCCCCCATGCGCCGTCATCTTCTGGACGATCTGCCGGGTGTGCCACTCAATCTCCCTCGGGTAGTCGAGAAGGGCAAGAAAGCTGGACGAGGCCTTGGGCAGGCACAGGCCCTGGATCAGGCGCTCCTGGTGGGCTTGCGCGTACTCGCTGGCCAGGGTCTGAAACTCCTCCCCGCCCTTCACCACGTACCGCATGAGGATCCGGTTGTGGGTCGGGATCAGGTCCCGGACGCACTCCAGGAGTTCGAGGCTCCTCTCGAAGAGCGTCGAGATCTCATTCACCGCCCGGTCCGTGAACGGGATCCCCTCCCGCCGAATCATATCGATGCACCGGAGCAGGTTCTCCACGTTGTCGCCGATCCGCTCGAGGTGGATCGGGATGAACAGGATGTCCCGCACCCCCTCGGGGAACGCGTGCCAATGGGCGACCATGTTCTCGGTGAGTTCCTTCTCGCGCCCGTGAACCACCTGGCCCTGGCGTGCCGCCGTCTCCAGGGCGGCCGCGTCGTGACGCCGGAACCCCTCCCGCACCAGTCGCAGCATCTCCACTGTCTCGGCGCACATCTGCTGGATAGCCTGCCGGAGATCCTCGGCGGTGCGGAACATTCCAGGATCCGATTGAACTCTCCTGGCTTCTCCAGCATTACCATGTGGCCTGCGCCCGGAATGGTGGCCAGCGCCGCGCCCGGGATCCCCTGCTGGAGGAGCCGGGATTACTTCAGCGGGGTCAGGCGATCATCCTCGCCGCAGACAACGAGAGTGGGGACCCGGATCGCGGGAATCTCCTGCATCATATCAAAGGCATCGCAGGCCAGGAAATCGCCTTCCAGCACCGATGCGTGGTTACCGGCGAACGCCTCGGCGCCCTGCGCCACGGTCGCGGGCAGCGCGGCCTGGGAGTAGGCCCACCGACTGATGAGCTGACCGGCCTGTGCCATGTCTCCACGCCGGATGGAGGCGAAGATGTCCGGGTGAACGCGAAGCCGCGCCCCCGTCTCCACCAGGACCAGCGCCGCCACCCGCTCCGGATACGCGATGGCGAAACTCTGGGCGATCGCACCTCCCATTGAGTGGCCGACCTGCACCGTGCGGTCTATTCCCAGCGCATCCAGCATGTCCCGCACGAAGTCTCGATATGCCCCGATGGTCCGGTACCCGTCCCCCTGGCTCTGCCCGTGTCCCGGGAGATCCACGGCCAGGGCATTCCACCTCGGTCCAAGGTGGCGCACCTGGAAGCGCCACTGTTCCTGCGCACCGCCCGCGCCGTGCACGAACACCACGCTCGGCCCACGGGCGGGCGTACGCGGCGGCCCGA
>CAZXXV010000565.1:0-2558 GCA_964644725.1 uncultured bacterium | reverse complement strand
TGTCCCGTTCCTGGGGAGGCTCCCCATGGATCCCTCCCTTATGGCGGCGTGCGATGCCGGGACACCCATCGATGCGGGGCCTGACGCCGGTGCAACTGGCCAGGCGCTGGGTCGGGTGATCGAGGGGATTCTGCAGCAAATCGGGTCGCGAACGCCGGCGGTGACCGGCGGGTCCTGTCCCTCTTCTGAAAGGAGCTGATGCGTGAAGATCGCGGCGATTACCGATGACGGGAAGACGATCAGCCAACATTTCGGTCGTGCCCAGCATTACCTCGTGGTCACGGTAGAGGACGGCAAGATCGTGGGCCAGGAGTTGCGGGACAAGGCGGGGCATCACACATTCGCCCCGCAGGAAGGGGCCGGTCATGGCCACGCCGGGCCGCACGGGTTCGATCCCGCCAGCCGTGGCCGCCACGCGCAAATGCTCGCCGTCATCGCCGACTGCCAGGTGGTGCTGGCGGGCGGCATGGGGCAGGGGATGCTCCTGAATCTCCAGCAGGCCGGCATCCGCCCGGTGTTGACCGAGGTGCGGGACATCCATGAGGCGGCTCGCGCCTTCGTTGACGGGCGGCTCGTGGAGCGTCCGGAGCGCGCCGATTGAGCGAACTCGAGCGGGAGACGTGGAGGAGGGTGATCTCCGTGACAGAGCGAGAGCGTGCGGTTGAAGGCGCCGGCCCCCGGGAAGCCTGGGTGGAGCCGGACACGCAGGCTCACCATCCACCCATGTGCCGGGGATCGCGAGACCAGGAACCGCTCGTCGTCGAGATCGCCTGGCTGATCATCGAAGGGGCGGTGGTCTTCCAGCGCCTTTGCCGGGCTCAGGAGCTATGATCCACGGGGTTGCCGTCAAGCCGTTGAAGGTCCTGGTGGATGGCCGGGGCTTCCTCATGGAGATGCTGCGGGAGGACGATCCGCTCTTCGAGCGGTTCGGCCAGGTCTACGTCACCGGTTGCCGCCGGGGGGTGGCGAAGGGCTGGCACTACCACAAGCGGCAGGCGGATCACTTCGTCTGCGTGAGCGGGGCCGCACTGGTCGTCCTCTACGACGGGCGCGACGATTCCCCCACGCGGGGCCAAGTGCAGGAGTTCGTCCTGGTGGCTCCGCCATCGCAAGACCCGGCCCCCCTCCTCCTGAAGATCCCGCCCCTGGTCGTCCACGGCTTCACCGCCCACGGCTGCGACGAGGCCCGCATCGTGAACGTCCCAACCTTGCCCTACCGCTACGGCGATCCCGACGAGTTCCGCTACCCCTGGAACAGCCCCGACGTCCCGTACCGCTGGCCCGCCGACGTCATCCAGGGAGGCTGACCCCCAATGCGTATCCAGGTGACGGGGGCGAGCAGGCAGCTCGGCACGGAGTTGCTCTCGGTCTTGGCCCCCACGGCCAAGGTGATCGGGCTGGACCTCCCCGTCCTGGACGTGATCCGGGCGGGCGGCGATGAAACTAATGATGAGTCCAAGACCCGGGGCCTCCCCACGCTACATGAAAACGCCCCTCGCCATCCCCGCTCCCAGGGGGAGAGACGCGTGGGGGGTGCTCTGAGTAGGGAGCTCGGGCGTTGCCAGGCAGAAGGAGGGATTGGTGCCATGAGTGAGCAGGACCAAGCGCTTGACAGTCCAGGGCTCGCGGAAGCCCAGCCAGGAACGTCACCCCCTGAGGGCAAGCCACCGGTGGCGCGAAGCCGACCGGAGCAAGAGCTGCTCATCGTCGAGCTGGCCTGGCTCGTCATCGAGGGGGCGCACCTCTTCCAGCGTCTTCGCCGGATCCTGGTTCGGATCTAAGACGTCGAGGATGGGTGGGCGTGCCTGGCGGCAACGCTACTACGACCTCTTCGCCCGCGTCTACGACCGCTTCGTCGCGTGGCACGCGGGCGATCCGACGGGACCGATGCGCCGCACCCTCGCCGAGCGTGCTGCTCAGGGGCCGGGGCGCTGCGTCCTGGATCTTTGCTGCGGGACCGGGGCGGTGACGAGGGTGCTGGCGGGGCTACTGGGATCCGACTCCCTGGTGGTGGGGCTGGACTTCTCATCCGGGATGCTCGGGCAGGGGCTTCTTGCCTCGCGAAAGGCTGGCCTGTCGACCATCCGGTGGGTGCAGGCGGATGCGACGGCGCTGCCATTCAAGGCCGGAGTCTTCGAGGCGGTGACCTGCGCCTACGCCTTGTACGAGCTGAAGGGCCCGGCGCGAGGAGAGATGCTCTGCGAGGCGGCGAGGGTGCTGTCCGCTGGCGGCCGGTTCCTGGCCATGGAACACGAGGTGCCAGCGCGGCCTCTCCCCCGGTTTCTGTTCCGGCTGCGCTTGGCGGTCATCGGCGCGGAGGGGGCCCGGGCCTTTCTCGGCGGAGAAATTGACGAGCTGGGCGACGTCTTCTCCGGGGTCCAGAAAGAGCTGGTGCCGCCGGGGAAGAGCAAGATCCTCACGGGTATCAAGGCCGTGGAGAGAGCCGACTCCGCCCCGCTGCGCGGAGCGGAGCGGGGGAGTCGGGAGACGCGAGCCGAGAGGGGCAGAGGGGAGGGTGTGTCGTGAAGATCGTCTACGGTCCGGTTCCGTCCTGGCCC
>CAZXXV010000564.1:0-2576 GCA_964644725.1 uncultured bacterium | reverse complement strand
TACAGCGGATACCCGGAGGTCACAGATGATTTATGGAAACTTGCTGGCGAAGAGCACCGCAAAGCCGCCGGTGAAGGTTGGAATCATCGGCGCCGGCAATTACGGAACCGCCATCATCACGCAATCACCGGCTATCCCGCAATATCAGGTGACGTGCGTCGCCGATGTGAACATCGAATCAGCTCGGAAGGCGTGCCGTTTGGCTGGGTGGGACGAGGGACGCCTTGCCATCGCGGAGACGGAGGCCGACGTTCGCCGGGCCCGGAGTAGCGGGAAGGTTGTCCTCACGGCCCGCCCGGAGTTGATGTCCGCCTGCGACGTGGAAGTGCTGGTCGAGGCGACCGGCCAGGCGGAGGCGGGGGCCGCCTACGCCCTCGCGGCGTTCGAGCTGGGCCGGCACGTGGTCATGGTCAACAAGGAAACGGATGCCGTCGTGGGACCGCTGCTCCACCGAAAAGCCGAGGTGGCGGGCGTGGTGTATACCCAGGCCGACGGGGATCAGCCCGCGCTGATCATTGCCCTGTGCGATTGGGCGAGGCTGCTGGGGCTCGAGATCATCGCCGCGGGCAAGAGCCACGACAAGGAGATCCTCCTCGACAGTGACGCCGGGCAGGTCCGGATCGGAAAGGGCACCTTCCCCATCCAAGCGGGCTGGGTCGAGGCGGCACGGACGATCCGAGACGATGCCGCCAGGAAGATCGAGGTCCGGCGTGCGCTCTTCGGGGACAAGATCGCGGCGGCCAACTACGATCGGATCGAGATGGTCTGCGTGGCCAACGCAACGGGGCTCGCGCCGCGGACCGGACCGCATGCTGAGCCCATTCTCCGGACCCTCGAGATCCCCCAGGCGCTTTGCCTCAAGGCTGACGGGGGAACCCTGGAGAGCGCGGGGGCGCTGGACACGGTCTGCTCGCTCCTCACGCCCGAGATTCCCACCATGGGAGGCGGCGTGTTTGTGGTGGTCCGGTGCGAGAACGCGTACTCGCGCGAGATCCTGAACACCAAGGGCCTGGTCCCGAACCGGGCGGGGACCGTCGCGATGATCTACAGGCCGTATCACCTGTGCGGGGTCGAAACGCCGATCTCCATCATCACGGCGGCCAGGCTGGGGGTGCCGACGGGAGCAAGGGAGACTCGACCCCGATGGGATGTCATCGCCGTGGCCAAGCGCGATCTCCCGGCCGGCACCATCATTGATCGAAATCTGGAGTTCACCGAGCAGCTTACATCCTGCTACGAGCCCACGGCCAGGACGCGGCGGGAGAAATTGCTCCCGCTTCCGATGTGCGGCGGGTTGCGGTTGACGCGGGACGTCGCGGCCGGGACGCTTCTCACCGAGGCGATGGCGGAGATCCCCCGGGAGTCGCTCCTGTGGCGCCTCCGGCGGGAACAGGATGAGGTATTCGGGGATCGGTGAGGCAAAGCCGGGCAAGGGTCTCCTATTCTCAGGGGCGCCAGCCCCACTCGCAGCATGCCTCTGCGGAGCCTGGTCTAGACTCGCCTGTGGCGTCGGGTTACGAGGGAGAGACTAGCGATGAAGCCGAAAGTCGGGTTGCTGCTGGGGGATCCAACCGGGATCGGCCCGGAATTGGTCGCCAAGCTTCTGGCGGGGTATGACGTCCACGAGCATGCGGACCCGGTGGTGATCGGGGACCAACGCGTCTTCGAGATGGGGCAGAAGATCGCCGGGGTCTCCGTCCCCGCGCGGGTCGTCCGCCGATTTGACGACGTGCAGTCTGGGGGTGGGGACATCCCGTTCCTCGATTTCTCCGGAGCCTCGCCCGACGAGTTTGCCCTCGGGCAACTCAGCGCCAAGGCGGGCAAATCGGTCTTGGAGGTGTTGGCCTTTACCCTGGATCTCGCGCGGGACGGGAAGCTGGACGCGATAATTTTCGCGCCGTTCAACAAGCAGGCCATGCACCTGGGTGGCTCTCCCTTTCCCGATGAGCTGCACTTCATGGCCGACCGGTTGCAGTGGACAGGGCACTTTTCGGAAATCAACGTCCTGGACAACCTCTGGACCTCGCGGGTAACATCCCACATCGGTCTCAGGCAGGTGAGCGCCCTGATCACGAAGAAGGCAGTGTATGACGCCATCGTCCTGATTGACGGGGCGCTGCGAAAGGCCGGCGTGAAGGAGCCGCGTCTCTTCGTGGCAGCCCTCAACCCGCATGGCGGGGAGGGCGGCCTGTTCGGCAACGAAGAGATTGAGGCGATCGCGCCGGCCATCGAGCAGGCCCGGTCGGAGGGCATTCAGGCGAGCGGCCCGTTCCCGGCGGACACGATCTTCGTGCGCGCAAAGAAGGGGGCCTGTGATGCCATCGTGTCCATGTATCACGACCAGGGCCAGATCGCGATGAAGCTGATGGGCTTCGAGCGGGGGGTGACGGTGCAGGGTGGATTGCCGATCCCGATCACCACGCCGGCCCACGGCACGGCCTTTGACATCGCCGGACAGGGAAAGGCGAATCCTCAGGGCCTCTACCAGGCATTCCGGATCGCGTGCCGGATGGGTGCGAATCAAAAGCAACGAAAGGGCAAGTACGCCTGAGACAAACACGCTGTTGACGAGTGCG
>CAZXXV010000563.1:0-2592 GCA_964644725.1 uncultured bacterium | reverse complement strand
TCGGCTCTCCTTGACCCCATAGAGGTCACCCGGTATAGTGCCCTCGAATCCACTGGAGGTTGAATGGCAGATCCTCTCCGCGCCTTGACGCGCCTCTTCCGCTGGGGGACCCCCGCCTCGGGCAAGGGCCCGGCCCAGGGGATCTCCTTCGGCCCGGAGACGGACGTGGCGCTCCGCTTCCAGGCCCTGCTCGAGGCCCAGGCCCCAGGGGCGTCTTTGGGTGAGGGAGAGGCGCTGCGCGCTGCCCTGCTCCCGGCGGTGAAGGACTTCATCGCCAGGGAACGGGCCCGGATCGAGGCAGCCCACCGGGGTGGGGCCAGCGGCCTCGAGGTCGTGGCCTTTCACGGGGACCTGGTAGACGCAGTGGTCTGCGAGCTCTTCCGCCTGGCCGACGGAATCGTGGCACCGGCGCTCAAGGAGGAGAGCGAGGGATGCGCCGTGGTGGCGCTCGGCGGCTATGGCCGGCGGGAACTCAACCCCGGCTCTGATGTGGACGTCATGTTCCTGTACCCCAGGCGGGTGGACGACTACGTCACCTCGATCTTGAATCACGTCCTGTACTTCCTGTGGGACCTGGGCTTCAGCGTGGGCCACAGTTGCCGCTCCCTGAACGACACCCTGCGGATGATGGACGCGGACCTCACGGCCCGGACCTCCATGCTGGAGGCGCGGTTCCTGGCCGGCAGTCCCGGTGTCTTCGCCGAGTTCCAGGATCGGATGTGGCGGGCCCTCCAGGGGCGGCGCGCCCAGCAGTACATCCAGCTCAAGCTGCAGGAGCAGGCCCGGCGACACGAGAAGTACGGAGGCTCCGTCTACCTGCAAGAGCCCAACGTCAAAGAGGGCCCAGGTGGGCTGCGGGATTTCCACACGGCGCTCTGGGTGGCGCGCGCCCGGCATCGCGTGGACGACCTCAACGCCTTGCTGGCATTGGCCCTGCTCACCCCCGTGGAGCTGGCGCAGTGCCTGCAGGCGCTGGACTTCCTCCTGCGCGTCAGGAACGAGCTTCACTATCTGCACGGCGGCAAGAGCGACGTCCTCAGTCTCCCCGTGCAGGTCCCGGTGGCGGCCAACCTGGGCTTCCGTGATGAGGCCACCTTTGGCGTCGAGCGATTCATGCAGCAGTACTATACTCGGGCGGGAACATTGCACCAGCTGTCCGGCCGCCTCACCGAGCGCTGTGCCGCCCGCCCCGGCTCCCACGTGGAGGCCGTGATGAAGAAGTTGCGGGCCCGGGATATCGGTGACGAGTTCACAGAGCTGAACCGCCAGATCCACATCCTCCCGGCACAGCGCCACTGCTTCCGGGAAGATCCGATCCGGCTCCTCAAGATCTTCTGGTACCGCCAGGAGATGGGGTACGATCTGAGCCCGGAGGCCAAGGAAGCCATCCGGAGCAGCCTGACGTTGATCGATAATGAGTTTCGCCGCTCGAACCGGGCCCTGGGATTCTTCCTGGCGCTCCTCAAGGCCCCTCGTGGTGTCGCCGACACGCTGCGCCAGATGCACCAGCTGGGCGTGCTCTCCGCCTACATCCCCGAGTTCGCCCGCCTGGCCTGCCTGGTGCAGTTCGATTACTACCACCGGTACACGGTGGACGAGCACACCTTCGTCCTGCTGGATTACCTGGAGGCGCTCTCCGAGACGGCTGATCCTCGCCTCCAGGAGTTCCGGCGTATCGCCGGCGAACTGAAGAAATCGGAGATCCTGAAGCTGGCGATCCTGCTCCACGACATCGGCAAGGGAGAGGGGCACGGCCACGTGGAGCGCGGTGTCGCCATTGCCGAGGGGGCACTCGCTCGGATGGGGCTGGCCCCGGGCGACATCGCCGACGTGAAGTTCCTCATCGCCCAGCACCTCAACATGGCCCACATCGCCGAACGCCGGGACCTGGACGACGAACGCTTGATCATCGAGTTCGCGCGCCAGGTCGGCGACGAGGACCTCTTGAAGATGCTGTACCTTCTCTCCTACCTGGACATCAACGCCGTGGGCCCCCAGGTGTGGACCGATTGGAAGGGAACGCTCCTGTGGGAGCTGTTCATCAAGACCCACACGATCCTCACGCGCGGCGTCCCCGAGGGAGAGGAGGAGCAGCGCAAGGCCGCGGCTCTTCGCGCGGCCCTCGTGGCGGAATTGGGGCCGGAGTTCGGCGCCGAGGTCGTGCGCCAGCACCTGGACCTCATGCCCGTCCGGTACGTCCTCACCACCAGCAGCGCCAAGGTTGCACAGCATCTCCAGCTCATCGAGCAGGTCCGCCGGGGGGAGCCGGTGGCGGCCCGCTGGAACGCCTACCCCATGGCGGGATACTCCGAGGTGGCGGTCTGCGCCCCGGGCGCGCCCGGGCGCTTCGCCAAGGTCGTCGGGACCCTGACGGCCAACGGGATCAACATCCTCTCGGCGCAGCTCTTCAGCCGGGCGGACGGGGTGTTCATCCGCGCCTTCCAGGTGAGTGATGGACGCGGCGCCGCCCTGGATGACGAGACGGTCTGGCATCGCTTCGCGCGCGACCTGAAGAGGGTCATCCTGGACCAGGTGAAGGTGCGAGAGTTGATCAAGGCCCGCCGGCGGGACCTCCTGGCCAAGCCGATCCCC
>CAZXXV010000562.1:0-2616 GCA_964644725.1 uncultured bacterium | reverse complement strand
ATTTCCACAAGGTGACTGTGGTTCCGCGGCGAGGACGACGCGTCTACATTTGTGAGGACCCACAGCGACCAGTGCGTGCGGCAAAAGGACCCCCGCGACCGCGATCGTCATCGAAAACGGTCAGGGGGCGATGAGAGACCCGAGAGAGGTGGGAGCAGGCATGCAAAGTGCCGTGATCACGGTCAGCGACCGGAGCGCGCGAGGGGAACGTGAAGACGTAAGTGGCCCGCTTCTCCGGAAATGCCTGCAAGGCATGGGGGCCGACGTCGTGGCCTACCGGGTGGTCCCGGACGAGCAGCCGCAGATTTCCGCCCTGCTGATCGAACTGGCCGATGACCTGGGATTGGACCTGATCGTGACGACCGGCGGCACGGGACCCGCGCCGCGCGACGTGACGCCCGAGGCGACTCGCGCGGTCATCGAGCGAGAGATGCCGGGCCTGGCGGAGCTCCTGCGATCCGAAGGGAGCAAGCATACGCCCTTCGCGGTGCTCTCCAGGGGCCGGGCGGGCATCCGCGGGCGAACGCTCATCGTCAACCTTCCCGGGAGTCCGAAGGCCGTGGAGGAGTCCTGGCAGATCCTGGCCCCCTTGCTCCCTGTCACCGTGGGGTTGATCCGCGGTGAGGCTGCCGGCGACGGGATCTGCCATCCCGCCTGAGGAAAGCCAATACCGGGATCGTCGGAGGCATGGCCTTCATTCGGGCGGCTCCGGTTCATAGGGAAACGGTGCTGAGCGTATGAGCGGTGAGCCACATGCCACCCCAAGAAAGCAGGTACGCCTGACCAGCCTGGCTTTGACCGCGGGGTGAGCGGCTAAGCTGGCCCCCGAGGCCCTGGCGCAGGTCCTGCGCCTCCTGCAACAGATGTTCGTCCCGACCGACTACCCCGAGGTGCTGGTCGGCCTGGGGTCGCCGGATGACGACTCTGAACCGGACCGCCAGCCGGATCGCCGTGGGGCTGGGGCTGCACGGCGCTTGCGACGTCACGGGCTTTGGCCTGCTGGGCCACGCGCGGGAAATGGCGGTGGCCTCGGGCGTCGGCATGGAGATCCGCATGCGAGATGTACCCCTGATGGAGGGGGCGCGAGAGTGCGCGCACAAGTGGCTGTTCCCCCGCGGCTCCTTCTGCAACCGGGACTTTTACGGCCGGCACGTGCGCTTTGCGGACGGCATCGGGGAGGAGATGCAGATGCTCCTGTTCGACGCCCAAACATCGGGCGGCTTGCTCCTCGCCGTGCCGCCCGCGACGCTTCAGGGGCTGCTGGACCGACTGAAGGCCGAAGGGGAGCCTGCGTGGGTCATCGGCCGGGCGGCGCCGGAGCCGGGGATCGAGATCATCTCCTAGCGCTGGAGAAAGGGGGGCCCATGTTCTCGTTGATCCGCAAGCGGGATGGCCGGGTGGTGGACTTCGATTCAGCGAAGATCACTGGCGCCATTGGCAAAGCCTGCCGGGCTACTGGCGAATTCGATCTGGCGGTCGCCGCCGCCCTCTGCGAGAAGGTGCTGGCGGCGCTGCCGGCCAGGATTCGGGGCGACATCCCCACAGTGGAAGGGGTGCAGGACGTCGTCGAAGAGGTCCTGATGGATTCCCCCTACCGCCGGACCGCCAAGGCCTACATGATCTACCGCGAACAGCACGCCCGCCTGCGGAATGTGCGCTCGGTGGTCAGCCTCGCCCTGGTGGACGAGTACCTGAATGGAAGCGACTGGCGCATCAGAGAAAACAGCAACATGAGCTACTCGCTCCAGGGCCTCAACAACCACATCTCGGCTGCCGTCACCGCCCGCTACTGGCTGCACCAGATCTACCCGCCGGAGATCCGCGAAGCGCACATCGAGGGCGAATTTCACATCCACGACCTGGGGCTGCTGGCCCCCTACTGCGTGGGCTGGGACTTGGGGGATGTGCTGGGCCAGGGCTTCCGGGGCGTCCCCGGCAAGGTGGAGAGCAAACCAGCCCGGCACCTGCGCTCGGCCCTGGGACAGGTGGTGAACTTCTTCTACACCCTCCAGGGGGAGACGGCGGGCGCCCAGGCCTTTCCAACTTCGACACCTACCTCGCCCCCTTTATCCGCCGCGACGGCCTGTCCTATCCGGAGGTCAAGCAGGCCCTGCAGGAGTTTGTCTTCAACGTCAACGTTCCCACCCGGGTGGGATTTCAGACCCCCTTCACCAATGTGACCCTGGACCTGACGCCTCCGTCCACATTGCGGGAGACCCCGGTCATCGTGGGTGGAGAACCCCAGGGGAGCACCTATGGGGAGTTCCAGGAGGAGATGAACCTCTTCAACCGGGCCTTCGCCGAGGTGATGCAGGCCGGGGATGCCAGGGGGCGCGTATTCACGTTCCCCATTCCCACCTACAACCTGACTCGGGATTTCGCGTGGGACGATCCCACGCTCCAGCCGGTCTGGGACATGACCGCGCGGTACGGCATCCCGTACTTTTCCAACTTCATCAACAGCGACATGAACCCCGAGGACGCCCGTTCCATGTGCTGCCGGCTGCGACTGGACAACCGGGAGCTGCGGCGCCGGGGCGGCGGGCTGTTCGGCGCGAACCCGCTGACCGGCTCCATCGGGGTGGTGACGATCAACCTGCCCCGGCTGGGTTATCT
>CAZXXV010000561.1:0-2622 GCA_964644725.1 uncultured bacterium | reverse complement strand
CGATTGACTTTCCTGATTGTTTCCGCCATGCTACCGCCGCAATCGGGGCCGGCTTTCAGCTGTCCTGACGGCCCTCAAGGGAGTGCCCATACCACATGACACGCGCATCCCGTGACCCCTGGTGCTATCCGGCGGCCCGGGTGTTCCAGCTGCTCAGGCGAGGCTGGCTGGCCATGCTTCTCCTGGCCATCCTGCTCCTGCCCGGAAATGCCCTCGCGGCGGATGCCCTGATCCTCGGCCGCGACGTGTACATCCGGGCGACACCCCAGGTCTCTGCCAAAGTGATCAAGACAACCCGGCCCGGAGAGACCTACGAGGTCATCGGACGCCGGCCCGGCAAGGGCCAGCCCCTGTACATCTTCGACGAGCGGGGAGATCTCTGGGTGAAGGTGCGGGTCGGCGATGAGGCGCACGGCTTCATCCGCACCGATCTCGTGTCCGTGGCACACGAAGAGTTCCCCTCACCTCGCGGGAATCCGCTGTTGATCGTCAATCTACGCCCAACGATCGACGGGGCGATCCAGCGAGACCTCTGGGTGATCGAAAAAGACTGGCACTACACCCGGCGGCTGGGCCCGATCGAGGGCAAACCCATCTGGGCTAGCCACGGCGAGTGGTTCATCTGTCAAGTGGACTCCGAGCGCCCGGTCAAGGACCCCAACGTGGAACGGACGGTCGAGCGCATTGACAAGTTCTCGGCGGACGGCCGGACGCGCACCTCTCTGGCCGTCGGCTCCTACCCGGTGTTATACGAGGCGCGGGGCGATGTCTACTTCTACCGCGATGTGGGCGAGCAAGGTGAGGCGGTCCCGCCCGGCCTGTTCGCCGTGAACGTGGATGGAACCAACCTGCGCCCCGTCTTCCTCCTGCCCGAACGGTACCGGTTCTGGAAGGAGGACGGCGACTTCTTCGTCCAGGCCCCTCCGCCGATCCTCCATGCCTCGACCAACCGCATCTCCCTCCGGGCCTTCGACCGCGGGGGAGCCCGGATCCGCTTCACGGTCACCCTGGACGGCCAGCTCGTCGAACAGCGACCCGATTGAGGTGACGGGGGCTCTTTGAATTGTTGGATAGGCTGAACCGTTGCGGGCGCCTGGATCCTGGTGACACTGCGAGATGACGGCCCGACATGCAGCCTTCCTGGTATCACTGCTCCTCCTGGCAGCCATCCTGATGGTTTACCTCTCAACTCCTCCCCCCCCTGCGTGGGCGGCCTCTCCTCCAGGACATTTGCCTCCTGAGATTCTGATATACTTCACGCCGGAGGACGTCGCTCGCGGGCACGCCTACATGGAGGGACGTTACTGGCTCTTCGCGGCCGGGACCGCGCTTCGCCTGGCAGCCCTCTTGCTCCTCGTCGCGACGCCGGCCTCCGCCGCGCTTCGGAATCTGGCGGTACGCCTGTCGCCGGCCCGCCCCGCTGTGGCCGTGGCCATCTACATCGCCCTGCTGGTCGTGGCCTTCGAGGTGCTGACCCTACCCCTCGGGTATTACGCCGGCTTCGTGCGAGAGCACGCCTTCGGCCTCTCCACTCAGACGCGAGCTGCTTGGCTCCTAGATCGGGCCAAGGGTGCCCTCATCACGCTCGCCCTGGCCGTGCCGCTGGGCTCCCTCCTCGCCCTGCTCTGGCGGCGATACCCGGGGCGCTGGGTCCTGCCCGCGTGGGCCCTGGGTGGCGTCGCCATGATCCTGCTCGTGACCCTGGCGCCGGTCGTTATCGATCCTCTCTTCAACGTCATCCGCCCCCTTCGCGATCCCAACATCGCCCAGCGCGTGATCGCCCTGGCCGGACGGGCGGGAATCCCGGTGGACCAGGTGTACGAGATCGATGCCAGCCGTCGCACCCGGAAAGGGAACGCCTACTTCACCGGGCTGGGCCGCACGAAGCGGATCGTCCTCTACGACACCCTCCTCACGGAAAGCAAGCCTGACGAAGTGGAACTGGTAGTCGCTCACGAGATCGGCCACTGGAAGCGGGCCCACATCTGGCAAGGGATCGGTCTGAGCATTCTGGGCATGGGGATTGCCCTCTGGTGCGGTGCCCGCGTCATGGACTGGGTAATCCGCCGGGGGGGCTTGCATCTGGCAGGTCCCGCGGACGTGGCCGGGCTACCGCTGTTTCTACTCGTGCTCTTCATCCTCCACCTCGTGAGCCTGCCCATTCAGAATGCCATCTCACGAACCTTCGAGAGGCAGGCGGACCGAACATCGCTGGAACTCACGGGCAATGCCGCGGCCTTCATTCGTTCCGAGGCGCAGCTCGCACGATCCAATCTGGCCGATCTCGTGCCGCCCCCGGCAGTGGTCTGGCTGCTCTACACCCATCCTCCCGTGGCGGAACGCATTCGCATTGCCGAGGCATTCGCTAAAGGACCACGAACCTCGCCCTGACGTCGCGTGGGCTGGGTGGCCCTCCAGATGCGGATCCTCCTCATCAACAGTAATTGCCACGACCGATTCGCCGGCAGCCTTCCCACCGGCTGCGGGCCGCAGCCTGGGACCATCCCTCCTGGCACGTGGTATAACCGAAGCGCTCAGCTATCGGCACTCAGCGATCAGCAACGAAAAAGCCGGGCCAAAGTTTCCAGTATTGCAGGAGTCGTCGAATACCGATTAGTATTT
>CAZXXV010000560.1:0-2656 GCA_964644725.1 uncultured bacterium | reverse complement strand
GGGCCCGGGGAGTTCAACGCCGCATGGCTCAAGGCCGAGGCCAACCCTATCCCGCTCGACCCAGAACGTGTTCGTGGTGAAGGCCATCACGCGCCGGGCGAAGCCCGTCTACCTCGACATCATCCCGGGCTATTCGACAGAGCACCTGCTGCTGGCGCGGGTTGCCAAAGAGGCGCACATCTTCGAGCGCCTCAAGGAGATGGTGCCGACCGTGCGGGCGCTTAACTACCCGAAGTCGGGCACCCACTTTCACGCCTACCTCTCCCTGAAACAGACGGCCGAGGGCCAGGCGCGCCATGCCCTGATGCTCCTCTTCGGCCTCGATCCGTACGTGAAGCTGGCCGTGGCCGTGGACGAGGACATCGACGTCTTTAACGAGGAAGAGGTGCTCTGGGCCGTCGCGACCCGCTTCCAGGCAGACACCGACATGTTCGTGGTGAACAAGGTCTTCTGTAACCGCCTGGATCCGTCCTCGGTGGACGGGATGTCCGCCAAGCTCGGCATCGACGCGACGGCCCCCCCGAACTGGGACGTGGAGCGGACCACGCTCCCGCCCGAGGCCGTGGAGGCAGGCCGGAAACTGATCGCGTGCCACTCGCTGTAATCAGAGGAGGACTCGGCTATGCGTTCTCATCGTCTCGTGCTGTGGGCTCTGGTACTGCTCCTCGTGGCCCTCGCCTCCCTCTCCACCGGATTCGCTGCCGCGGCGCCCGCGCCCGCGGCGAAGGTCAAGGTGCGGATCCGTCTGGACTGGAAGCCCGGTGCCCAGCATTCGCCCTTCTACCTGGCCCGGGAGCGGGGCTATTACGCCCAAGACGGGATCGACCTCGAGATCATCTCCGGCTCCGGCTCCGCCGACTCGGTCAAGACGTTGGGCACGCGGGCCGTGGAGCTGGCCCTCGTGGACGCCCTCGTCCTGGTGCAGGCGCGCGAGCAGGAGGTGCCCGTACAGGCCATCGCGGCCTACTACCAGCGGACGCCCATCTGCATCATCAGCCCACAAGCCAAGCCGATCCGGACACCCCAGGAGTTGATCGGCAAGAACGTGGGATCGAAAAAGGGGAGTGCCACTTACCAGGGGCTGATGGTCTTCCTGGAGGCGAACGGTATCAAGCCGGAGCAACTCCAGCTCGTGGACATCGGCTTCGGTGTTCAGCCGCTCTTGGTGGGACAGGTGGAGGCCCTCATGGGATTCACCATGAATGAACCCGTGGAGGCGGAGTCGGCCGGGATGCCGGTACACGAGCTGATGATCGCCGAGGCCGGCGTCAAGGCCTATGGCCTGACCATCGCGGCCAACGAACGGTTCCTCAAAGAGCAGGGCGAGCTGGCGCGGGCCTTCCTGCGGGCCACCAGGCGGGCCATGGAGGAGGCGGCCAAGGATCCTCAAGCTGCCGTGACGGCCCTGGCCAACTCTGTCCCGGAGACCAGCGTGGAGCGCGAGCTGAAGGTCATCAAGCGGGTGATCCCCGTGTGGGCCAGCGCCGACACCAGGGGGCACGGGTACGGCTGGCAGACCGAGACCGGCTGGCAGCAGACGGTGGATACGGTGACGCGCCTCAAGCTGGTGGAGAAGGCGCCGGCCGTGAAGGACCTCTTCACGACGGCCTACCTCAGGTAGCGACGTGCCGCGATTCCCAAGGGGACACCCTCGCAGGCGGTCCTGCCTGGCAGGTTGACCCCGGCTGGATCGCAGGGGAGGTCGCCTCATGCGGCGGGAGGCCGCCGTGCCCGTACAACTCGCTCTGGGATTGATCCCCGAGGCCCGTGAGGCGCCGTGCATCCGCCTCCACGAGGTCGGCGTCACCTTCCGGACGCCCCGCGGACCCGTGGAGGCCGTGGCCGAGGTGTCCCTGGAGATCGGCGAGAGGGAGTTCCTGGCCCTCCTCGGCCCCACCGGGTGCGGGAAGAGCACGCTCCTCCGGGTGATCGGCGACCTCACGCCCCCCAGCCGGGGCCAGGTGGAGGTGCGCAGCGGCCCGGCCCATGCAGCGCGGCAGCGCAACGAATTCGGCTTCGTCTTCCAGGAGCCTGCCCTCCTTCCCTGGCGATCCGCCCTGGAGAACGTCCGTCTCCCGCTGCAGGTGATCGGCCATCCCCCGGAGCGCCGGGCGGCCCGCTGCGAGGAGCTGCTCGATCGCGTCGGTCTGCTGGGATTCAAGGAGGGCTTCCCCCACGAGCTGTCCGGCGGCATGAAGCAGCGGGTGGCCATCGTCCGGGCCCTCGCCTGGGAGCCGTCCATCCTGCTCATGGACGAGCCCTTCAGCGCCCTGGATGAACTCACCCGCAACCGGCTGCAGGAGGACCTGCTGGCCCTCTGGGCCGTGGAGCACAAGACCATCGTGTTCGTCACCCACAATATCGCGGAGGCGGTGTATTTGGCCGACCGGATCGCCGTCATGTCCGCCCGGCCCGGGCGGATCAACGCCGTCCTGCCGGTGACCCTGCCGCGGCCGCGCCGGCCCGAGATGCGGGACACGGTGGAGTTCCTCGAGCACGTGCACGCGGCGCGAGAGGCGTTGGGGCTATGAGCGACCCGGACGTCCAAGCACCGTCGGAGCCCTCTGCGTGGGAGCGGCTGCTGCCGCCGGCACTCTTCCTGCTTTTCGTCCTGGTGGTCTGGGCATAAGCGCTAACTTTGAGGCAAAGTCGGTAG
>CAZXXV010000559.1:0-2686 GCA_964644725.1 uncultured bacterium | reverse complement strand
GTCACGCCCGCGAGCTTTGTGGACGCCATCATCACCGAGCGTGGCATTGCCCGCCCGCCCTACGACGTGAGCCTTCCGGAACTGGCCGGTGAGGCGTGAGGCGCCAGTGGGCACCGGTGGGCAGATGATGGCCTCTCGCCAGCGTCCCAAGGTGGCTCGGCCCAAGCGGCGCCGCACCTGGGCCATCCGTCCCGTGGCACGCCCGCATTCCACTGCCAAGGGCAAGAAAGGGTACGACCGCGCGAGTGACCGCAAGGCGGTCCGAGACGAGAGGGACGATGCGTAGATGGCTCACGGCCGGCGTGTTGCTGGCCTCTCTTTTCACCGCCGCCGGGGCGGCCGAGGCGCCGCCCGAAGCAGTCCTGGCGGGCGCGATCCGGGAGGCCGCGGCCGGGAATCCGACGGCTGCCATCGCTGCGCTGCAGGCGATAGAGGGTGAGGGCGTTCCCCCGGCAACGCAACGCCAGGCCGACCTGCTCTTGGGGATCCTCCTCCTGCGCCAGGGGCAGCGGGACGATGCCATTCCCCGGCTCGAGCGGGCGTCGAGGACGTATCCCCTGCTTGCCGACTACGCGCTGTGGCACCTGGCCGGTGCGTACCGCAAGGCGGGCCAGCGCGCGGCCGCGGCTGCGACGCTTCGACGCCTCATAGAGAAGCACTCGGAGAGCCTGTTCATCGAGCGGGCGAGCCGGGACCTTCCCCGGGACTTCTTCGAGGCTGGCGATCTGCCGCACGCCGAGGAGGCCGCAGGGCAGTATCTCACGGCCTTTCCGCAGGGGCCCGGACGCGCAGAGGTGTGGACGACGTTGGGTGAGGTGCTGCTGAGGTCCGGCCGGCCCGAGCGGGCTGAGGAGGTCTTGCGCCGGGTCTGGATCGAGTTGCCGGGAAACGCGGAGAGCCAGCGGGCCAAGGACCTCTTGGCCACGATCCCCGGCGCCCGGCCGTTCTCGCCGGACGAGCAGTTCCAGCGTGCGACGACGCTCTACCAGCTTGGGCGCTACGGGCAGGCGGTGCCGGAGCTTGCACCCTTCGCCGCTCTGGGCAATCCGAAGGAGGCCCAGGCGCGATTGCTCCTGGGGATCAGTGCGTTCAGGCTGCGGCAGTACACCCAGGTTGTTTCCTGGCTCGAGCCGTTGCGCGACGTGACGAGTCCAGATCACGCCGAGGCGATCTTCTGGCTGGCGCGCGGTTATGGCCGGTCGGGAGACACCCTGCGGTTCACGGAAACCATGACCCTGCTGGCGGATACCGCCCCGCTGTCGCGCCGGTCGGAAGAAGGGCTGTACCTCCTGGCGCAGGCGGCCGCGGACAACGGCGATGTGGCGCAGGCCCGGAGCTACCTGGCCCGCCTCCTGAAGGAATACCCCAAGAGCACCTGGGCGGATGATGCGCTGTGGCTCCAGGGCTGGCTGGCCTACAAGGAGCGGGATCTCGAGGGAGCGATCGCCGCATGGGATCGCCTGATCGCCGAAGAGCAAGGGTCGCCGTTCCGGATACCGGCACTGTACTGGCGCGGGCGCGTGCTGGAGGCGATGAAGAGGCCTCGGGAGGCGGCCGAGACCTATCGGACGATCCTGCAGACCGCACCCGATCAGAACTATTACTGGTTCCGCGCCAGGGAGCGCGCTGGACGTGTCAGCAGGAAGGCCATGCCGCCACTGCCCGCCGTGGAACTCGTCAGCCGGAAGGTGACCGCAAGCGACACGCTCCGCGCCCGGAAGGCGCGGGCCCTCCGCGCTCTGGGGCTCGACGACGACGTGGTCGAGGAATACAGTGAACAGATCCGGACCCACCCCGAGGATCGCGGGACGCTGGCCGAGGTCTGCCGCGCGTTCCTGGATCTCGAGCGATATGACAAGGCGGTGTGGCTGGCGGGGCAGATCCTCCGCCCCATCTTCGTTCAGGAGAACGGGAAGGTGCCGATCCGCGAGTTCTGGCAGTGCCTGTACCCGCGCGGGCACTGGTCGCTCGTTCACGAGCAAGCCACGCGACAAAGCCTGGACCCCTTCTTGGTGACGGCCCTGATCCGCGAGGAGAGCGCCTTCGCTCCGCGGGCCGTCTCGCGCGCGGGGGCACGTGGGCTGATGCAGCTCATGCCGCAGACGGCCGAACAGGTGGCGCGGGAGCACAACCTGGCGCTTGGGCCCGCGCCGCTGGAGTCGCCCGACGTGAACATCCGGCTAGGAACGATCCACCTGGCGGACCTGATCCGGGACAACGGGGGCAGCGTCAGCCTGGCCGTGGCAGGATATAATGCGGGCCAGCAGCAGGTGCGACGGTGGCGGGACCGCTTCGGGTTCACCGATGACGAGGAGTTCACCGAGGACATCCCGTACGCGGAGACCAGGAACTACGTGAAGCGGGTCCTGGGCAGCTATCTGCGGTATGCGAGCCTCTACGGGGCGAGGAGAGCCGAGAGTCGCGCCCTGGGCGGACCCGCCCGGACCGCAAGGAGTACGACCGGGCAAGACCCGCCTCGGGCGGGCCGAGAGTCGAGAGCCGCGAAGAAGTGAGCACGGACGCCAGATCCCCTTGGCGGGTCGCATCGAGAGGGGAGGCGGCGGAGGAAGTCGGGGGAGCGCATGCGCACAGCGTTGACGATTGCCGGCTCGGATTCGGGTGGTGGGGCAGGGATCCAGGCCGACCTGAAGACGTTCACGGCGTTCAAGGTCTTCGGCCTCTCGGC
>CAZXXV010000558.1:0-2708 GCA_964644725.1 uncultured bacterium | reverse complement strand
AAGGGCAACACCGTGGTGGTGGTGGAGCACGACGAAACCACGATCCGGCGGGCCGAGCACATCGTGGACCTGGGTCCGGGAGCCGGCCTCCACGGCGGCCAGGTCGTGGCCGAGGGAACCGTGGCGGATCTCGTGCGAAACCCGGAGTCCGTGACGGGACGCTACCTCCTCAATCCCCTGCGCCATCCGCTCCTCCAGCGGCAACCGCGGCGCCGGGGCGAGCCCGCGCTAAAGATCCGGGGCGCGAGGCTTCACAACCTCAAAAACCTGGACGTCGCCATTCCGCTGGGAAAACTCGTCTGCGTTACGGGTGTGTCCGGCAGCGGCAAGAGCACGCTCCTGCGGGAGGTGCTGCATGACAATCTGAAGCGCCTCCTCGCCCGGCGGGGCGGAAACCACTTGGCCGGCTGCCGCGAGATCACGGGCTGGAACGCCATTCGGCGCGTGCTGGAGGTGGACCAAACACCCATCGGCAAGACGCCACGGTCCTGCCCCGCGACCTATGTCGGCTTCTGGGACGACATCCGGCGGCTCTTCGCCTCGACACCCGAGGCGCGCATGCGGGGCTACGGACCGGGGCGCTTCTCCTTCAACGTCAAGGGGGGACGCTGCGAATCCTGCGAGGGGCAGGGTGTGAAGACCGTCGAGATGAGCTTCCTGCCCGACGTCGCCGTGACCTGCGAAGCCTGTGGCGGCAGCCGCTTTTCGCCCGAGACGCTGGCGGTGCGCTACAAGGACAGGACCATCGCCGAGGTCCTCGCCATGAGTGTGGAGGAGGCGGTGGAGTTCTTTGCCATCCATCGGCGGATCCATCATGCCCTTCGGTTGCTCCAGGACGTGGGGCTTGGCTATCTCACGCTGGGCCAGAGGAGCCCCACGCTCTCGGGCGGCGAGGCGCAGCGGATCAAGCTCGTGACCGAGCTGGCCAAGGCGCGGCCGGTGGAGAGCGCGGTCGGGTCCAGGGACGTTGCCCGCGGCCGCACGCTGCGCCCTGTCCACTCGCTCTACGTGCTGGACGAGCCCACCATCGGCCTGCACATGGCCGACGTGGAGAAGCTGGTGCGAGTGCTCCACTGGCTGGTGGACGCGGGCAATACGGTGGTCATCATCGAGCACAACCTGGATGTCATCGCCGAGGCGGACTGGGTGATCGACCTCGGCCCCGAGGGCGGGGAGCGCGGAGGCAGGATCATCGCCCGGGGCACCCCCGAGGAGATCGCGCGCGTCCGCAACGGATCCTATACGGCGAGGGCGCTGGCGACATTCCTGAAAGGGCGTGGGCGGACGCCGTAGGAGCAAATCCCCTAGGGCGCATGGTGGCTCTCCCGTGTCGATGGAGCTTGGGGAAATGAAGAGCATGGCGTAGAATGAAGATCCGAGAGCAGAGGGAGGGGGCAAGGGGAGGGGGGACAGAAAGCAACCGAGCAGAGGAGCCGGGGAGCAGAGGAGAGGAGGCGAGGGGGCAGGAAGGAACACGGGGAAAAGGCCGAGGAGACCATGGGAAAAGTTCGAACGCTCGCGTGTCTGAAGTGCCAGCGGCAGGTTTCACCGATGGACCGGCAGTTCCTCTGTCCGGATTGCCGGGCGATCCTGGATGTGCAGGTGGACCTGAGCCACCTGTCGGCGGACTTTCAGGACAAGTTACTCCGGCGGCAGGATTCCACGATCTGGAAGTGGCACGAGTTCTTTCCGGTGGAGGATCTCTCCTGCATCGTGAGCCTGGGGGAAGGCTACACACCCCTCGTGCGCACCGAGGCATTGGCCCGAGCGACGGGACTCGAGCGCCTGTACATCAAGAATGACACGCTGCTGCCGACGGGCTCCCTGAAGGATCGGAGCAACTCTGTGGGCATCTCGAAGGGGAAAGAATTCGGCGTGACCACTGCGGCCGTGGTCTCGACGGGAAATGCAGCGGCCTCGGTGGCAGCCTACGCGGCCGTGGCAGGCATGCAGGCCGTGGTGATCATCTCGGCGAGCACCTCTCCGCAGAAAGTGGCCCAGGCCGCGATCTACGGGGCCAGGATCATTCCGGTGAAGGGGTCGTTCGACCAGGTGGCCGGCATCTACCGGGCAGCCGTGGAAGAGTTCGGCTGGTACGACTGCCTCTCCAGCAATCCGTACCGACTGGAGGGGAAGAAGTCGTACGCCTTCGAGACGTGGGAGCAACTGGACGGCGAGGTGCCCGACTGGATGTGCCACTGCACCGCCGGTGGCGCGGGGGTGGTAGCGGCCTACAAGGGATTCCGCGAGCTGAAGGGCCTTGGCTGGGTGGAGAAACTGCCGCGCATGGTCGTGGCCCAGGCAGACGCCTGCGCGCCCGTCGTTCGCGCTTTTGAGCGCGACGCGGACGAGGTCACCCCGGTCGAGGCGGGGGAGACCATCGCCGAGAGCATCCGGGTCGGAAAACCGTCCGCCATGGCCACGCGCGCCCTGTGGGACGTTCGGGCCTCCGGTGGGGCCGCAGTCGGCGTGACCGACGAGGAGATCCGGTCGGTCCAATCGCTCGTCGCGCGGACGACCGGGATCTTCGGCGAGCCGGGGGGCGTGGTGTCGGTGGCCGCCGCGATCAAGCTCAGAGCGCAAGGGAAGATCAAGGCGGACGACCTGGTGGTCTGCACCGTGAGCGGCCACGGCCTGAAACAGGTCGAGGTTCTGGATCCCTCCCGCTGGGTCAGCCGGCCCATCCCGCCGAAGCTTGATGCCCTGCG
>CAZXXV010000557.1:0-2710 GCA_964644725.1 uncultured bacterium | reverse complement strand
CGCCTCATACCCGTATGGCTCCCTCCAGCGGGAGGGTAACCACGAAGGTGCTCCCCTTGCCACGCTGGCTCATGACCCGGATCGTGCCATGGTGGGTCTCGATGATCCGATGGGTGATGGCCAGGCCCAGGCCGGTGCCGTCCTTCTTCGTTGTGAAGAACGGATCGAAGATGCGGCCCAGGTCGTCCTCCTGGATGCCCGGGCCCGTGTCGTCGAAGACGGCCTCCACCCATTCGGGGCGGCCCCCGGCAGCGCCCTCGGGCGACAGCCGGGTCGAGATGGCCAGGTCCCCACCCTCCGGCATGGCCTCCACCGCGTTGAGCATGATGTTCAGGAAGGCCTGCTTCAACAGCGTCTCGTCCGCCATCAGCCGGGAGGGCCCCGCGTGGAAGCTGGTGAAGATCTGCACCCGGTGCGCCCGCGCCTGGCCCGAGATCAGGCCCTCCAGGGCCGTGAGCACCGCCCGGACATCCAACGGCGCGAGGTGCGGCGTCACGGGACGGGCGAAGCTCAGGAAGTTGGTCAGGACATCGTTCAGGCGCTCCACCTCTTTCAGGAGGATGGCGTAGAACTCCGCCTTGGGGTGGCCGGGCGGGAAATCGTCCTGCAGAATCTCCACCGCCCCCTTGATGGCCCCCAGGGGATTGCGGATCTCGTGGGCCAGGCCCGCCGACAATTGGCCCAGCGCCGAGAGGCGGTCCGCGCGGTGGAGCTGTGTCTCCTTCTCCAGCAGGAGGCGCGTCTGTTCCTGCAGTTCCCGGTGCGACTGGGCCAACGTCTCGGCCTGGATCTCCAGGCCGCGACGATAATGCTCCTGCCGCTCCACGACCAACCCGATCAGCAGTCCCACCGCCAGGAAGATGGGGATCTCTAACAGGTAGCCGATGGTCATGGCCCCGTGGTCCACGGCCAGGACGTGTGGGAGGTAGACCAGGGTGATCAGCGCGGCCGCCCCCAGCCCTCCTTTGAGACCGAACCACAACCCCCCGAGCGCGATCGGGAAGTAGTACAGGCGAACCAGGACATCGTGCTGGGACTGGCGGCTCAGCGGGGTCAGGACGTGGCCGATGGTGACCACCGCGATCACGGCGCCCAGGACGGCCGGTCGGACCCACTGCCCCCTGCGGGTTGAAACGGAACTCATCCTGCAGCCTCAGGGCAGTTCAGCACCGCTCAAGCGACACGAGCGTCGCGCCACGGTTCATCCGTGAGACGTGGGTTCATCGCCGCACCGCCTCCCCTTCGTGGTGGATGGGCAGAGGGCCAGTCGCCGCGGGAATGGCCGCCTCGAGTTGAATCGTGGCATGGCCGATCCGGAAGCGGTCCTGCAATTCCCTCTGGATCCGCTCCACCAAGAGGCCACTGGAAGAGACGGGCTGGTCCTCCACCACCACGTGGCAGCTCAGCGCGGTCAGGTCGCCGCCAAGAGACCAGACGTGCAGGTGGTGCACGCCCCGCACCTCCGGGACGGCGGCGATGGCCGCGCCCACCTCTTTCACATCCAGCCCCCGAGGGATCCCCTCCATCAGGATGTTCACGGCTTCCCGCACGATCCGCCAGGCCCCGGCCAGGATGAAGACGCCTACCAGCAGGCCGGCAACCGGATCCAGCCAGTTCCATCCTGTCCACAGGATGCCGGCGCCGGCCACCACCACGCCGAGGGAGACCAACGCGTCTCCCAGCATGTGGAGGAACGCGCTCCGCAGGTTGAGATCCCGCCCGCTGTGCCGCAGCGCAAAGGCCACTCCCCCGTTGAGCAGGACGCCGATGGCCGCCACGGCCACGATCACCCCGCCCCCGGCGGGCGGCGGCTGACGGAGCCTCTGCACCGCTTCGAGGAACAGGCTGAACGTGACCACGCCCAGGAAGACCGCGTTGCCCAGGGCGGCCAGGATCCCCGCCCGGTGGTAGCCGAAGGTGCGCACCGAGTCGGCGGGGCGTCGAACCTGGCGCACGGCGAACCACGCAATGCCCAGGCCCAGCACGTCGGTGAAGTTGTGCCATGCGTCGCTGAGCAGCGCCAAGCTGTTGACCGAGAAACCCGCTGCCAACTCCACCGCGATGAAGAGGCTATTGAGCAGGATGGCCCAGCGCAGGCGGCGAATGGCCAGATTTGGATCCCGGTCAGTGGCGTGAACTTCGGCGGGACGGTCAGGCCCCTTCGGGAAGCGCACGGTCATTCGTCACACTCCGGCGTCTCACCCTGGCCTACCGCTCTGGTGCCGCGCCGGGTGGTGCGGCCCCGGGCGATGACGCCCCGGGCGCTTCCGAATCCCTGACGACCGGTGGGATGACCAGATCGCGGATCACCTGCCCCGACGCCCCCAGCAACGGCATGGGCTTCCCGTTCAGGCTCAGCTCCACGCCGCCGGCATTCCCCACCGTCACCACGAATCCCGTGTCGGCAACGAAGCGCGCGATCTGTCCCTTTTGGAGGAGGACTTCCCGCTGCTGCCCGTCGTCGGCGCGGACAGCCATCCACGTGGGCTCCACGGCGCGGGCCGCAAGGAGGAAGCGCCGGGGCTTGCGCTCCGCCTGGGGAGACGAGGGCGCCGGTGTCTCCTGGGTTGGCCCCGCGGACTCCGAACCCTTCTGGAGCGGGGCGGGTACCTCGCTCGGGCGGGCCGGGACTCCCGGCTGGACGCTTTCGGGAGGCACGGCGGCGAGTTGCTCTCCCTCGACCGGCACCCGCTCCCCGACGGGACGCTCC
>CAZXXV010000556.1:0-2723 GCA_964644725.1 uncultured bacterium | reverse complement strand
AGGCGATGGCGCCGCTCCCGCCCGGCTTGTTCTCCACGACGATTGGCTGTGGGAGGAGGCGTTCCTTCTCAAAGACAGCAGCCAGCGTTCGTGCGAAGATGTCGCTTCCGCCCCCGGCCGCGGCGTGGACCACCAGGGTGATGGGCTTCTCGGGGAACTTCGCGGCGCCGTACGCGTTCCCGATTCCCAGCGTCAGGCACGCCGCGACCAGGACCAACACACACACTCCCCATTGCGTTTTCATCGGGAACCTCCTCTCGAAGTGCCAGAGGGACTCGACGGGTCCCTCATCCTCGGATGAAAGCGGAAAACCCGGGCGGATTCGCCGCCCGACCTTTCCCCGGCGCGACTTCGCCCAGATCGGGGTCTGCCCGGCGGTCCGCGCGCGGGGGCCTGGCCCCATCACGGCTAGCGCGATAAGAGCGCGGTCAGCTCCCGCACGTCGGGAAGATCCTCGAGTCCCTTGACCAGCTCGATCACCCGCTCCGCCTTCTTGGCCGGCCACCGGCTGAAGGCGGCACACTCGCGGAACTTCTCCGCCACCTCCTCATAGCTCATGGGATTCGCCGGGCTCCCCTTTCCGAAATCGGCCCGGCCGGAAAGCGTGCGCCCGTCCTTCAGCGCGATCTCGATAATAGTGGTCATCTTGTCGTAGCCCGCGGCCTCGGCCTCGGGGTGGACGCCGAAGTCCACCTTCTGGATCATCGCCTGCACATCCGGCCGGTTGACGACCTCATCGGTGAATTCGGGCAGGCCGGCCTTGCGATCCAGGAGCAGGATGGCCATGCAGAACTCCATGCTGAACTTGGCCTGTAGTTCGGTCCTGGGCCGGTGGTGGATAAGGGCGTTGGGCATGTTCTGGTTGGTGCCGACCTTCACGCGTTCGACTTGGTCTGGCCGGATGTCATGCTGCTTGATGAGCGAGAGCATGAGGGTCATTCCGGGGTGGGTCAGCGATCCGGAGGGATGTGGCTTGATCGAGACCCCTGGATTCGCGAAGGTCCAGGGGTTGCCCAGCTTCTCCCGAATCGCCCCTTCGTCGTACCCCCCGCCGGCCGCGCGGAAGAACCCGCGCGGCGCCTCCAGGATGTGTGGGGTGGCCGTAAAGCCCAGGGCGGCGAATTCGGCCGCGATGACACCGCTCTCCGCCGCGCGCCCCGCATGGAAGGGCTTCATCATCGTCCCGAAGTTCTCGCGGAGTCCGGCGGAAAGGCTGCCGGCGATCCCCAGGGAGACGCAAGCGACCTCGGCGGGCAGGCCGCACAGGTTGGCCAGCCCCGCCGCCGCGCCGAAGGTGCCGCAGGTCGCCGTGGAATGGAACCCGTGCTGGTAGTGCCGCGGGTTGATGGATTCAGCGATCTTGCACTCCACCTCCACACCGACGTGATAGGCAGTCAGCAGGTCTTTGCCTGAGCGGCCGCCCTGCTCCGCCACGGCTAGAACCGCAGGCAGGGCCGGGGCCGTGGGATGCGTGAGCAGGCCATAGACCCGGTCCTTCGCCACCGCGAGCTGGGTGTCGTCGTAGTCGTCCGCATGGATGGCGGTGCCGTTGGCGAAGGCGGCGAACCGCGCCGGTACGCGCATGGGGGTTCCGATGATGCTGGCGACCCCGTCCGCACACCCGAGACCCTGGAGGTGACGGCGGACGAGTTCCCCGCTCTTCGCCACGGAACCCGCCAGGGCCAGGCCCAGGCCATCGAGGATGGACTTCTTTCCGAGGTGCACGACATCCTTCGGGATATCCGAGTACTTCGTGGAGGCGACGAAATCGGCGACGTAGGCAGTGAGTGATCCGGGTTCTGCGGCGACTCGTTGCTCGGTCATCCTGATCTCCTTCTGCTGGGTTCCCCCTCCGTTCTCACTCCCGGGTTCCGGCCGTCCGCGCGCGGCCGGATGCGTCGGCGCAGGACCGCCAATGCCCCCTCGATATGCGACCGCATCAACCGCTCTGCCTCTGGACCTTTGCCGCGTAGGATGGCCGAGGCGATCCGCCGGTGCTCCCGCAGCGAGACCTCGGGGCGCATGGCCACGGCCAGGGACAGCGTGCGCAGGCGGGCCACCTGGTGCGTCAGCGCGTGATACATGGCCTGGAGGCGTTGATTCCCGGACAGGGCGAACACCGCATCGTGAAAGCGCCCCGCCGCTTCGTGATATTCCCGGTAGTCGGCCGTCTTCTGTGCCAGCTCAGCCAGAATGATGCGAAACAAGGTCGCCTTGGCCGTGTCGGAACTCTCTGCCGCCTGTCGCGCCGCCAATCCCTCCAGGACGGCCCGGATGGCATAGATATCCTCAAGGTCCCGGTGGGTCACCTCAGTGACGAAGGTTCCAACCCGAGGGATGGTGGCCAGGAGCCCTTCGGCTTCCAACTGGCGGATGGCCTCGCGTAGGGGGGTCCGACTGACGCTGAGCCGCTTGGCAAGTTCCGGCTCCATGAGGCGGGTCTTGGGGGGGAGGCCGCCGGCGACGATGGCGTCCCGGAGGCGGGCCACGATCCGCTCCCGCAGGGACTGATGGTCGGCGAGGGATCGGACGGGAGCAAAATCGGCCATATTGGGCCTCCATCTTGTATACAGCATACTGTGTACTCAATCCGGATTCTCGTGTCAAGGGAAACCTTCAGGCGCTTCCGGGACTCGCCGCCCGGCGCTGGCTGCTGCACCACCGAGGAGACACGCGAGAAGGTCGAGGAGCGACGGCGAGAGCGAACCTGGCGGCGGGGGCGC
>CAZXXV010000555.1:0-2742 GCA_964644725.1 uncultured bacterium | reverse complement strand
GATCCGCCTCGCTGGTGCACCCGAGAGGCAGGGCGGCGCCCAGGTTGATGCGCGGGTGGGGGCTGAACCCCTGCGTGTATCCGAGAGGCAGGCGGGCACGGCGGAGCGTGCGCTCGAGCGTCCGTTGCAGGTCGAGGTGGCCGGTGAATCGCATCGCCGCTGTCTTGCCGAAGGTCAGACGGTAGCGGAAGGGTGATGGGTCCGTCATGTCAGCGGGCCGGAGGCACGGCGTCCGAGGTGGGCTGAGCCGGTGTCCGCACCTGGGGGCACTTCCAGGCTTCGGCAGGCAACTGGCGGCGCAGGGCGGCGAAACGCGGCAGGATCCCGCACGCGCAGCAGTCTTCCCGGCAATCGGCGCGGAGCCTTCCCTCCAGGCTCCAGCGGTAGTCCTCGGCCAGGAACTCCCTGCGGAGGCCGGCGCTGATGACCTCCCACGGTAGGATCTCATCCAGACCCCGCGGGCGGTGGGTGTAGAAGGCCGGGTCGAGGCCGGCGGCGGCAAAGGCCTCCTGCCAGGCTTCAAAGCGGAAGTGCTCTTGCCAGGCGTCGAACCTCGCCCCGTGGCGCCAGGCCTCCAGGATGACCGCGCCCAGGCGGCGGTCGCCGCGCGAGAGCCAGGCCTCGAGCATCGTCTCCTTCGGATCGGTCCAACTCAACTTGAGCCCGGCCCCCCGCAGCTTGCGTTTCAGGAGCGCCAGCTTGGCCTCGATCTGCTCCAGCGTGTCGCACGGGACCCACTGGAAGGGCGTATGGGGCTTGGGGATGAACGTGCTGACGCCGGCGTGGACGAAGGCGCGCTTCCCCAAGACCTCGCGCCCTTGCCGCAGCACAGCCATGCACAGGTCGGCGATGGCCCGGACGTCCTCGAGCGTTTCGGACGGGTGGCCGATCATGAAGTAGAGCTTGATCGTGTGCCAGCCGCGGGCGTAGATCTCACGGGTGGTCTCCAAGACCTGCTCCGTCGATACCGGCTTGTTGATCGTCTGGCGCATGCGTTCGCTGGCGGCTTCGGGCGCCAGCGTGAAGCCACCCCGCCGTGCTTCGCCTTCGAGCTCGTCCATCAGCTTCACCGAGAAGGAATCGATCCGGAGCGAGGGCAGCGAGAGGTTGAGGTGCTGCCCGGCGAACCGCTGGCGGATGGCCTGCACCAGCTCCAGGATGTGGTCGTAGTCGGAGGAGGATAGCGACAGGAGCGCCACCTCCTCGTAGCCGGTCTGCGCCAGGGACTCCTCGATGGCTTGCAGGATCTCCGGCACCGGTCGCTGCCGCACGGGGCGGGTGACCATGCCGGCCTGGCAGAAGCGGCAGCCTCGGGTGCAGCCACGGGCGATCTCCACGGCGACACGGTTGTGGGCGACATCGATGTACGGAACGATGAACCGCGTTGGCGGAGCGGGGAGCGTGGGGACGATCCGCTTGGTCACCGGCAGGCATGCCTCGGCCGCGAGCGCCTCGATCTCGGCGACGGTCCCGTCTTTCTTGTAGCCGACTCGGTAGAGCGAGGGGACGTAGACACCCTCGATCGTGGCCAGCCTGCGCAGCAGCTCAGCGCGGGTCCTGCCCGCGGCCTTCGCCTCGCGAACGGCGCGGGCAACCTCCAGGACGAGCTCCTCCCCCTCGCCGATGGCGAAGGCATCGATGAAGTCACCCATCGGCTCAGGATTGAAGGCGGCGTGGCCGCCAGCGAGAATCAGTGGATCGCGGTTTCCGCGGTCGCGGGACAGGAGCGGAAGGCCTGCCAGGTCAAGGAGGTTGAGGGCGTTTGTGTACAGGGATTCGTAGGGCAGGGAGATGCCCAAGATGTCGAAGGCGTTGGCGGGATGCTTGGTCTCGAGGGAGTAGAGGGGGAGGCCGCCCGTCCGCATGGCAGCCTCCATGTCCGGCCAAGGCGAATAGGCCCGCTCGGCCAGGATGTCCGGCTGCCGGTTGAGCACGTCATACAGGATCGCCAGCCCCAGGTTGGACATGCCAAGGTCATAGATGTCTGGGAAGGCGAGCAGGATGTGGAGGTTCGCCCCATCCCAATCCTTGACGACCTGGTTGAGTTCGCCGCCGGTGTAGCGGCCGGGCTTCTCGACCGTCGGAAGAAGAGCCTCAAGCTGGCGTTCGATCTGGGCAGGCGTAAACAACGACGGACCTGGCTCCGCAGAATTCGGACGAATCAAGGTTCATTCATTATAGCATACGGGCCCTCTCGGGCCTTCGCTCGCGCACGTAGTCCCGAGCTCTTGTCGGGAGCGCCCCTCTGGGGTCGGGGGCTTCGCGCCGGCGGGGGGGCCGCGAGACCCGGCGGGACGCCGGGTCTCGCCGAATGGGACTTCGGAAGTCCTTTGGACTTCCGAAGTCCATTACTGCACCAGGGCTCGGGGGAGGGAGAGGCGAGGACGCCGTGGCCAGCGCGGGGAGGCGGGGACGCGGGGTCGCGCGGATGGGGAGCCGCCCGGCCTTGTGTGCAGGCCGGCGTCCTCGCCGGCCGTTGGCCGCGGGCTTGCCCGCACGCGAGATTCGCCCCGGCGAGGACGCGGGGGCGAGCGAGAGGGGAAGGCCAGGACGCCGGGTTGCGCCCTCGCAACAATCGTTTGGGGCCGAGCCGTTCCGCTCTCAGTGCAGGCCGGTGTCCTCGCCGGCCGTTGCCCGCGGGCGTGATTCGCTCCGGCGAGGACGCCGGGGCGAGCGAACGGGGGGCGAGGAAACCGGGGCGAGCGAGAGGGGAAGGCCAGGACGCCGGGGCGCGCGGATCGA
>CAZXXV010000554.1:0-2742 GCA_964644725.1 uncultured bacterium | reverse complement strand
AGGTGAACGAGTTCGATTTCCGGCGCGTGAGCACGGCGGCGGGCGCCGCGGGTCGCGCAGCCGGTCCCGCTGGCAGGGGCGCGATCGGAACCGGCACACGTGCGACGACGGGCGAGGCGGCGGGCGCGACTGCTTCAGCGGGCGCAGGGGTCGGCTCGCCAGCCGCGGGGGCGGTCCAGGGCGCGGAGGGGACGCTCACTCCGGGAGGAAGAGCCGGGCACGGTGTGCCAGCGTCTCCGAAAGGGCCGGAGGGGGCAGGACAGGGTCCGGTGACGGCGGAGTCCCTCGTGGCTGCCCTCGGCGCCCCAAAGGAGCTGACCGTTGAGGCCCTCATCCAGCGGCTGGAGCAGGAGGCGGCCTCTGGCGGGGCGGCGCGTTACGAATGGGCCGCGTCGCGGCTGGAGAAGGCTGTCGGCCAGGCGGTCCACGACGATTGGCTGCAAGACGTCCTGGCTATCCTCCGGGTCTTCCTCCGGCATCAGCGTGCCGAGAATCTCAAGGCGTCACTGCGGGAGCGGGCGGCGCAGGCGGTGGAGACGGTCTCCGGCGGCAACACGGGGGCGTACCTGATCGAGCATCTGAGAACCGGGGAGAGAGAATCGGCCAGGGACCTGTCCGCAGTTCTTGTGGGCCTGGGGGCCCGCGTGATTCCACCGCTCCTGGGCCGGCTGGCCGCAGAGGGTCAGGAGGAGGTGCGGGAGCGCCTTGCGGCGACCCTGGTGCGGTTTCACGAGGTGGCCGAGCCCGACCTGGCCCGAGCCCTGCAGGCACTGGATAGAGACCAGGCCTGCCACCTGGCCCCGATCCTGGGTGAGGTCGGCGGAGAGGCTGGCGTGGCCTTGCTGACCTGCCTTTTCAGGCATCGGGACCCTCAGGTCCGGGGGGAGGTGCTCCGCGAGCTGGGGCGCTTTGAAGAACCGGCAGCGCAACGGCTGCTCATGCAGGCGCTACGCGATCCCGACCCCGCCGTCCTTGAGGTGGCCGTTGGCCTCGTGGGGGCGGCGAAGCTGAAGCTGGCCGCGCCAACACTCCTGCGACTGGCGGGACAGCGCGTCCTGTCGGGCAAGCCCTTCGCGGTGCGGAAGGCCGCGCTGGCTGCCCTCGGAGCCATGGGGGATCCGGGGTCCGTCCCGACATTGAGAGGGGCGCTCTACACCCGGACGTGGTTCCGGCGGGCGGCCGGCGACGAGCTTCGCCAGAAGGCGGCGCTGGTCCTGCTTTCCATGGGGCGCCCAGAGGCGCGCGAGGTGGTCGTGGCCGGTGCGCGCGCACGCAGGGGGGACGTGCGCCGCGCGTGCACCACGGCCCTGCGGGGCGCGCCGGCTCAGCAGTGAGGCCTCCACCCTGCATAACGGATCGCCCTTGATCGGTCCTCCCGCCGACGCGCGGGAGTGAGCGCGAGACGGTACCATGGATGTTCTCATCGCACTGGAATCACTGCTTCGCAATCTTCAGGCCGGGGTGAAGAGCGTGGGCATGTATCCGCCCACCCATCCGACCGCCGCCCGATTCCTGAGCCGTATCGGGGAGGACCTGGACACGATCCTGGGCGAGCAGGAGTCCCTGGTCCTCGGCGTGGTGGACCACGCGCTGGTCGCGCTGGGCCTGCCCTTCACGGGCACGGAGGCCATTGCCCAGGCGTTCGCAGAGCGGTTGGAGGAGCGGGGGATCGGCAGCATCGACTTCCTGCGCGGGTATACCCAGGAGGAGGTGTCGCAGTGCGTCCAGGTCCTGGCCATGCAGCCCGAGGCCTTGGGGCGCCTGGGCCCCGTGGATGAGGTCCTGAGCCGACGGGGGGTCCGGGCGATCCGGCTCTCTCATCAGGTCCCGACAATGGGCGAGGAAGAGGGACAGGCCGGCGAGGATGAGGAGAGCGGTGCGGGCAAGGGCGGCGGGGAGGGCACCGGCCTGGGCCGAAGCCTGACCGTGTACCGCGAGGCGGTCGGGTCGGCCAAGCGGGTACTGACCGAGGCCCGGCTGGGGAAGATCCCGTCCCTGGCCGAAGCCCAGGCGACGGTCGGGGGGCTGGTGGATGGGGTCCTCCAGGACCAGAACGCCATGCTGGCTCTCACCCTGATCAAGAGCTATGACGAGTATCTGTTCAACCACTCGGTGAACGTGACTGTCCTGTGCATTGCCCTGGGCCAGGCCCTGGGGCTGGACAGCGAGACAATCAAGGAGCTCGGCCTGGGGGCGCTCCTCCACGACATCGGGAAGGTGCACTGGCCGGAGACCCTCTATCAGAAGCCGCGGGGCCTGAGCGATGAGGAATGGGCGCTGGTCCAGCGCCATCCCCTGGACGGGGCCGGGATCGTGGAGAAGATGGGCGCCGTGAGCTCAACGACCAACGAGGTCATCCTGGAGCACCATCTGCGCTATGACCGGAAGGGGTATCCCATCGTGGATGCCGAGAAAGAGCCGGGCTTCTTCGGGATGATCGCGCAGCTTGCGGACGCCTATGATGCCATCACGACCTCGCGCGTCTACCAGAACGCCTTCGAGCCTTCCAGGGCGGTCGCGCGGTTGCACAGCCTGGCGGGGACGGTCTTTGATCCGAAGCTGCTCGAGGTCTTCGTCCGGATGGTGGGGATCTACCCGGTGGGCAGCCTGGTGCGGCTGAGTACCGGCGAGCTGGCCCTGGTGGTGAAGGCGAATCCGGCCGACAGCTCCCGTCCCTTCGTCCGACTGCTCTTCGACCGGACGGGGCGCCGGTTGGCCGAAGAGCAGGATATGGACCTCACG
>CAZXXV010000553.1:0-2749 GCA_964644725.1 uncultured bacterium | reverse complement strand
CACGATCCTCGGCTCGGGTCGGGTCGTGCCCATCCTGAACGTCACAGACTTGATAAAAACTGCGCGCGATTCCGCGGCTCCGGCGCAGCATGAAAAGGCGGAAGCCGGGAAGGTCGATACGGAGGAAAAGTCGATACTCGTTGTCGAGGACTCCATCACGTCGCGGATGCTGCTGAAGAACATCCTCGAATCCGCCGGCTACCAGGTGAAGACCGCGGTCGATGGACTGGAGGCATTCACCGAGCTGAAAACCGCCGCCTTCGACCTCGTGGTGTCCGACATCGACATGCCGCGCATGAACGGGTTCGAACTGACGGCAAGGATCAGGAGCGACAAAGACGTCGCGGAGATTCCCGTCATCCTGGTGACCGCGCTCGACTCGCGCGAGGACCGTGAGCGGGGAATCGACGCGGGGGCCAATGCGTACATCGTGAAGAGCAGCTTCGACCAGGGCAACCTGCTCGATATCGTTCGTAGACTGGCGTGAGGAGGAAGCGATGACCAACCTGCTCATCGTCGAGGATTCCCCGGTCGTCCAGCAGCTTTTAAAACAGATCTTCAGCTCGGACGGCGACATCCGGGTCATCAGCATCGCGACAACGGCCGAGGAGGGCCTCGAGTTTCTCTCGCGCCAGAAGCCGGATGTCATCACCATGGACATCCTGTTGCCGGGGATGGACGGCCTGGAGGCGACACGCCGCATCATGGAGACCAGTCCCGTGCCGATCGTCATCGTGACGGCAAGCTGGGAGCCGGCCCAGGTGGAGAAGACCTTTCGCGCACTCGAGGCGGGAGCCGTGGCGATCGTGCAAAAGCCTTCCGGGCCGGGCCATCCCGATTTCCAGAAAATCGCGGAAAACCTGGTAAGAACCGTGAAGCTGATGGCCGAGGTCAGGCTCGTGAAACGTTGGTCGGGCAGGCGATCAGGACCCTCCGCTCCCGTGGGGCCGGCTGCGGGGTTGTTCGCGCCCTCCATCCGGACGATCGACGTCGTCGCCCTCGGCGCGTCGACGGGAGGCCCGCCCGTGATCAAAAGGATCCTTTCGGGACTGGCGAGCGATTTCCCGATCCCCCTCCTCGTGGTCCAGCACATGGCGGTCGGGTTCCAGGAGGGAATGGTGAGATGGCTCCAACAAGATACCGGATTCCCGATCTCCGTCGCGCGGGCCGGCGAGCTCATCGGCTCCCGTCACGCCTACCTCGCGCCCGACGGCTTCCACCTGGGGGTGGAACGCGATGGACGAATCCTTCTCAGCCTGGACTCACCCGAGCGCGGACTGCGTCCCTCCATCTCCTTTCTCTTCCGATCGGTTGCTTCCTATTATGGAAGCCGAGCCGCGGGGGTGCTGCTCACGGGTATGGGGGAGGACGGCGCGCGTGAGCTGAAGGCGATGCGTGAGAAAGGCGCGCTGACGATCGCGCAGGATGGGGAGAGCGCGGTCGTCGACGGCATGCCGGGCAAGGCGAGGGAGCTTGGCGCCGCGACCCACGTGCTTCCGCCGGAAAGGATCGCGGCGGCTCTGAACGGCATGGCGGCGGTACGGCAGGCGGGGGAGAGGCGCCGATGAAAGAGGCAGACATTCTCATAGTCGAAGATAGTCCCACACAGGCGGTGCTGTTGCAGGGTCTTTTTGAACGGTGCGGCCATCGCGTTTCAGTGGCTCGCAACGGAAGGGAAGCTCTCTCCTTCTTAAAGGAGCACAAGCCGACGCTCGTGATCAGCGATATCCTCATGCCGGAGATGGACGGGTGGGAACTGTGCCGGCAGATCAAGGCCGATGCGTACCTTAAAGACATATCAGTTGTACTTCTGACCACCCTTTCTGATCCGGAGGATGTCGTCAGAGCTTTGGAGGTTGGAGCGGACAACTTCTTCACCAAACCCTATGACGAACACTACCTTCTTGCCCGCATCCAGAACATTTTCAAGAATCTGGAGCTGCGCAGGACAGGAGAAATGCAAGAAGACGAGGTGATTTTGCTGGGAGGCCAAAAACATCGCGTCACTGCGGAGCGTCAACGGCTTCTGGATATCCTCCTTTCAGTATATGAGACCGCTGTTCAGAAGAACCGCGAACTGATCAAGACTCATGGCGAATTGAGGGAGTTAAACGAACAGCTCGAAGCAAAGGTGGAAGAGAGGACAGCCGCCCTCACGGCGGAGATCGCTGAGCGCAAGCGGGTAGCGGAGGCCTTGCAGGCAAAAAGCGAAGAGATCAGGACGATGACCCAGCAGCTCTGGCAGACGGCCAGACTGGCCACGATGGGGGAGCTGACGGCGAGCATCGCCCACGAGCTGAACAACCCCCTGCAGACGATAAGCCTGCACGTAGAGTCCTTGCTGGCCCAGATGCCTTCCGACGCGCAGCAAGGGGAGGCTCTGAGGGTCATCGAGAGGGAGCTGGGGCGGATGGCCAACCTGGTAGCCAACCTCCTCCAGTCCAGCCGCCATCAGGGGCAGCGGATCTCCACCATTACAGTGACCGAGGAGATCGAAAAGACCCTGGAGCTGGTGTATTACTACCTGCGCAAACGGGCCGTCAAGGTCGTGCGGGAGTTCGCAGCGGACATTCCTCCGATTCAGGCAGATCGGGAACAGCTTCGCCAGGTGTTCATCAACCTCTTCACCAACGCAGCGGATGCCATGCCGCAGGGAGGCACCCTGACCGTGAGGGTGGTCCCAGGCAGAGGCGGCGCGGATCGGGCCGATTCCGTGGTAGTGGAATTGACGGATACCGGGACGGGCATA
>CAZXXV010000552.1:0-2787 GCA_964644725.1 uncultured bacterium | reverse complement strand
CAGGGTCTCCGGGCCACCGTCCGGCGGGCGGCTGCCCTGGTGCGACCAGGGTCCCTCGTCCTGACCTACTCGAACAGTACGGCGGTGAGAATGGCGTTATGGCAGGCCATGGCGGCCGGGCGGCGCTTCGAGGTCGTCTGTTCCGAGTCGCGTCCCATGGGCGAAGGGGTGGCCTTGGCGCGACGGCTGGCCGCGCTTGGGATTCCCGTCCACCTCACCGCGGACGCGGCCTTGGCCGAATGGATCGAGGCGGCCGGTCTGGTCCTGCTGGGTGCGGATGCGATCATGCCTGACGTCGTGATAAACAAGGTCGGGACCGAACCGATCCTGCACGCTGCCCGGCGCGTCGGCGTTCCCGCCTACGTGCTGGCCGATTCCAGCAAGTGGCTGCCGCCTCTTCTGGCGCGCTTCTGGCGGGTTCGAGAGGAGGCCCCCGAGGAGATCGCCCGGCCCGGCGTCCCCAACCTGCGGGTGCACAATCGGTATTTCGGGATGTCGTCCCTCGGGTTGGTCACCGGTGTGGTGTGGGAGGGTGGCGTCGCCCGGCCCCGTGAGATCCGGCGACGGATCGCCCGCCTTCCGGTGTCGCAGGCGCTGGCCAACGTTCTGGGGAAAGAGCCCTTGCCCGGATCCCTCTCCCGCAGGGCACGGCCGACCCGCGGTCGGAGAGCGGGTCGGTCCCATTGAGTACGAATGGGCAAAGCGTATGGGATCAGGACTTCGGTGTCGTCCCCGAGCGCGCCGCCAGGGCGGTGCGTAACTGCGCGAGCAGAGAATCGCGCGCCTCGATGAAGGCCGGGCGGGCCGAGGGAGAGATGGGCTTGCCCGGCAGGAAGGTCTGTTTCAGCGGGTTGACGAAGCGTCCGTCCTTGATGACGCGGTAATCGAGGTGTGGCCCGGTGGAGAGGCCGGTCGTCCCGACATAGCCGATCACCTGGCGCTGCTTGACCGCTGTGCCGGTGCGGATGCCCCTGCCGAATCGGGAGAGGTGGTTGTACATCGTCCTGAAGTTCGCCCGGTGGCGTAACGTCACGGTGTACCCATTCCCGCCGAGCCAGCCCGCGAACTCCACGGTGCCGTCGGCCACGGCCCAGATCGGGGTTCCCCCAGGTGCGGCGTAATCAACAGCCAGGTGGGGGCGCAGGCCGCCCAGGATCGGGTGGCGCCTGGCGCGGCTGTACCCGGAGCTGATCCGGGTGAACTCCAGGGGCGACTTCAAGAACGCCCGATGGAGGGATTCTCCAGTCGGCGTGTAATAGCCGCCCCCGTCCCTCTCCCGGAAGTAGATCCCGGTGTGGAGCTTCCCCTCGCTTTCATATTCGGCCACGAGGATCCGGCCGTACTTCACGAACTGGTCGCCCGTCAAGACCTTTTCCACCAGCATCTGAAACTGATCCCCGGGCTGTGAGTCGGAGGCGAAGTCGAAGTCCCAGGCGAAGATCTCGGCGAAGTCCATGACGAGCTGCGCCCGCTCCCCCAGGGCCTCCATGCTCTCAAAGAGACTCCCTGTGAGCGTGCCGGCGACCAGGACTATCTTTCGTTCCACCGGCACCTCGCGCCGCGCCGCGGTCCATGTCTCTCCGTCGCGCCAGGCTTCCACGATGTCCACCGGGCTCTGCCGGTACACCACCCGGGCCAGGGCACCAGTCACATCCTGGTGGAACTCGATGACGTCCTCGGGCTTCAGGCGCCGGAGGTTCAGGTGCGGGCGAACGGCCTGGACGATTCGCATGGCGGCGTCGGACGGGATTCCCTGGGCGAGAAGGACATCCAAAAACGCGCGGCCTTTGCCCAGGCTAGTTGAGATCGGTGGTGGGACGGCCGGGACGGCCGGGGATTGCGAGGGGGCTCTCGACTTGAGGATCAGGCCGAGTGCGAGGAGAATACTCACCAGGGCCGCAGCGCCCATGATGAGACGGCGGCGGGGCCAACACGTGGGAGGCTTCTGTACCTGCGATCTATCTCGCGCGTGATCCGGAAGCATCCGACCTCGCTCTCGAAGACGGATCCGAAACCGCAACCTGCCGGCTGATTCAACCTCCGCGCCTGCAACCTGCTACTGCTATCGTTCTCGCGCCCTATATCACAAACTGAAAGTGCTGGGCAAGGAATATCGGCAAGCAGCCCAATCTCAATCGTCTTTTGTTCCATACTTGCTATGGGCTGGGCTTGACCATGGGAGGCGCGTGTGGGAAAGATGACCCGGTCCCACCTGCTTTCTGTTCGGGAGGCACAAGCGAGAGACCATTCCAGGGAGTGTCATCATGAACAAACCATCTCGAATTCGCACCATCGTCTTCCTGCTGGTTGTCGGCGTTCTGCTCTTGCCGATCAGCAGCCTGGCCGGCCAGGCCAAGAACATCATCCTGATGATTGGTGACGGCATGGGGCCGAGCCACTTCGGAGCCGCCTGGCTGTACAGTAACCGGGTCCTGGGGAAAGAGCTGCGCATGGTCGAGGTGATGAAGAGCGGTCGGACGGCCTACGTGGTCAATGACACGGCCGACGCTATTTTCACGGAATCGGCCGCCGCGGCCACGCAGATGGCCTGCGGTGTGAAGGTGCCGGCGCGGGCAGTCGGCATGGGCCCCGACGGCAAGACCCCCTGTAAGACAGCCCTCGAACTGGCCAAGGACAAGGGGATGGCCACGGGCTTGGTGACCACCTCCGGGATCACCGACGCCACGCCGGCGGCCTTTGCTGCGCACGTCCCACATCGAAGCGATGAAGCTTCGGTGGCGGCGCAGGAGCTTCAGCTTGGAGTAGATGTCCTCCTCGGCGGGCGGA
>CAZXXV010000551.1:0-2796 GCA_964644725.1 uncultured bacterium | reverse complement strand
AGACGCTGCCGGTGGGGGTGCAGGACCTCTTTCACTCGGCGCTGATCGACTGGGGGCTCATCATGGCGGCTGGGATGATGATCACGATCCCGGCCCTGCTCTTCTTTGTGACCGTACAACGCTACCTTATCCGCGGCTGGGGCGCCGGCGCCGTCAAGGGCTGACGCCCATGGGAAGCTGGAGGACATCATGGCACGATTTCGGTTTGTGCTCTTGGGAGCGGGATTCTTTGCGCGGAAGTGGACGGAGACGGTGAAGGCACGAGAGGACTGCGAGGTGGTGGCCATCGCCTCGCATGCCCGGACCCTTGCAGAAGAGTTGCAGCGTGACTTCGATCTCGCCGGGGCGACCATCTACACCGGATGGGAGGAGGCGATTGATCAAGGGAAGGCCGATGCCGTCATCATCACGCTGCCCCAGATGCTGCACCCCGAGGCCGCCATCCGGGCCCTGCGGGCCGGGCGGCACGTCCTGAGCGAGAAGCCCCTGGCCGTGGATATGGCGGGGGCGCGGGCCGTGTACGAGGAGACACGAGCCCATCCCGATCAGGTCGTCATGGTGGACCAGAACTTCCGCTGGCGCCCCCATACCCAGGCCCTCCGCCGGGCCATCCGGGATGGCCTCATCGGCCGCGTGGGTCACATCATGTTCGAATGCCGCCAGCAGATCCGCCGAAAGACGGTGGACGCCTGGCGTGAGAAGATGCCGGAGCCGTTCCTTCTGGATTACGCCATCCATCATTTCGACCTCATGCGATATCTCACCGGTGACGAGGCGACACGGCTGATCGGGTTGAGCTTCCGACCACCCTGGAGCTGGTTCGAAGACAACTCTGCGGCCGCGGCGATCGTCACGATGCGAGGCGGCGCCGTGGTGGACTATGGCGGGACCATGGTGTCCCTGGGACTCGAAACCCCCCAGGAGGGTTTGATCACGGTGATCGGCGAGAAGGGAACGTTGCACCTGGACGGGAAATCCCAGGTCACCCTCCACGGCCAGGGAGATGCCCGCACCCTCCCGCAAGAGCCGATCGCCGGGGGCGAGCTGGGATACGCTTTGGCGGAGTTCCTGGGAGCCGTCCGCGAAAAGCGGCAACCGGAAACCCACGTGGCCGAACACATCCGGAGCCTGGGACTCTTGCTGGCTGTCGTGGAGTCCTCGCGCCGTGGCGGCCCGGTGCAGGTGGCAGACCTGATCGGCTTCCTTGCGTGAGGCCCGGCCCGCCCAAAAATGCGCTTGACGGCTGGCGGGGGCCGGCTGGACTAAAAATGAGCCATCGCTCTCACTCGAGGTGCCTGCCATGACCAGCTCCGTCCCCCGTTCCACCCAGCTTGCCGAGCGCCTGGCCGCCTTTCGCCTGAGCGACGTCCCGCCGACGGTGGTGGCCCACGCCAAGCTGATCCTCCTGGATACGCTGGGCGCCATGCTGGCCGCCTCCTCACCCAAATATTCGGCCACGCGGATCCTCATGGATTTCGCCCGCCGGCTGGGCGGCCGGCCCGAATCCAGCCTGGTGGGCCAGCCACTGAAGACCTCCTGCGTGACAGCCGCGCTGGTCAACGGCACGCTGGGATACTACTGCGATATCGAGCCGCATCACGTGGGCGGGATCCTCCACGCGCCGGCCGTCATGGTGCCCACCAGCCTGGCGGTGGCCGAGAAAGAACGAGCGAGCGGCCGGCGGTTCCTCGAGGCGATGCTCCTGGGCATCGAGGTCACCTGCCGGGTGAGCTACGCCCTGAACCCCGTGGCGCTGTACAATCGCGGCTTCCATCCCAGCGCGATCTGCGGCGCCTTCGGCGCTTCGGCCGCGGCGGGCCACCTGTTCCGGTTGCCGGCGCCGAAGTTCGCCATCGCCCTCGGCCTCGCCATGCAACAGGCTTCGGGTCTCCTCGCCTGGGCCAGCGATCACACCGAGAACTCGCGGCCGCTCAACCCGGGCCTCGCCGCGCGCAACGGGACCACCGCCGCGTACCTGGCCCACCTGGGATTCGGCGGCCCGCCTACGCCCTTCGAGGGCAAGTACGATGCCTTCACCGCCTTCTCGGGCGAGCGAAACCCCGACGCCCTGCTCGCGGACTGGGGGAAGCACTACTACCTCCCGGAGTTTGCTTACAAGCTGTACTCCTCCTGCTCCTTTACTCATCCGGGCCTGGATGCGCTGCTCGCCCTCGCGCGGGAGCACAACCTGAAGCCTACGGACGTGCAGGAGATCGTCCTGCGCTTCCCCAGCTCCGGGAAGCACATGATCGACAACAACGAGTTGAAATCCCACTGCGCCCAGTACATCCTGCCGGTCGGCCTCGCCTTTGGCGAGGTGATGATTGACGACATCCTACAGGACCGGACGCGACATCCCGAGGTCGCCCGGCTGAGCGCACAGACCCGCATGGTCGGCGACCCGGAACTGGAGAAGGGGTGGCCGGAACGCTATTCGTCCATCGTCGAGGTCGCGACGACCGACGGTCGCCATCTGTCCAAGCGCGTGGATCACGCCAAGGGCACGATGGAGAATCCCCTCACGCACGAAGAGATCCACCAGAAATATCTGAAGCTGGCCACAACCGTGATGTCGGCCGCGCACGCCGAGCGGATCGCCGACGTCGTGCACCGCATCGAGCGTGTCGAGGATGTGCACGGCCTTACCGCCATGCTCCGGACCCTGAAGCCGGCAACCCCCAGACGGGCGCTCAGGAAGGTGTCGGGAGTTTCGCGGGCCAGAACGGCCGAAGGGAAAGGAACCTGAGGGGATTTCTATCTCTTGAGAGGATCTCCCGGAGAGAGTGCACAGAGGCA
>CAZXXV010000550.1:0-2808 GCA_964644725.1 uncultured bacterium | reverse complement strand
CTGAACGCTTGCCACGCAAGGTCCCACGTTCCACCCCAAACTTCCCGTGGGGCTCGGGCGCGAGTTCAGAGATCCTTTGGGGGTCGGGAGGAGGGGTGTGGCATCGGGTCATTGGGCGGTCCAGCCGCCGTCCACCATCAGGATGTGGCCAGTGACGAGGTCGGAGGCCGGAGAGGCCAGATAGATCGCCGCGCCCACCAGGTCCTGCACCTCACCCGCCCGGCCCAGCGGGATCTTGGCGACCATCTGCCGGAAGGCCACTGGATCGTCCTGGATGAACCGGCTCATGTCGGTTCGGATCAACGTGGGACCGATCGCGTTGACGTGCACATTGAATGGTGCCCACTCGAGGGCGAGGGCCTTCGTCAACAGGGTGACCCCGCCCTTGGTCATGCTGTACACCGAGCGGGACGCTGCCCCGACAACACCGAGAGTCGAGCCGATGTTGATGATCTTCCCCGACCGCCGCGCCACCATGGTCCGGCCCACGGCCTGGGCGCAGAAAAACAGGCCCTTGAGGTTCACCGCCACGTGTTCCTGAAAGTTCTCTTCCGTGACCTCGAGGGCGGGCATCGGTTTGTTGATGCCCGCGTTGTTGATGAGGATGTCGATCTGGCCGAATGTCCGGAGGGCGGAACCCACGCCGGCCTCGATGGATTCGATGGAGCGAACGTCGACGGCCGCGACCTCGGCCTTCTGTCTGAGCGCCTGGACTTCCCGTGCGACGGCCCGCAGGTCGGAGAGGGTCCGGCTGCACAGGAAGAGTTGCGCGCCGCATTCGGCCAGGCCCAGCGCAATGGCCCGGCCCATCCCACGGCTGGCGCCGGTCACGAAGGCCACCTTCCCCGACAGATCGAATCCGCTGTAGGCCATGTCGCAGCCCTCTCGCTCAGCGCCCCTGGAACTTGGGGGAGCGCCTGGACATAAACGCCTCCAGCCCCTCTTTGAAGTCCCGGCTGCTGAACGCCTTGACGAAGTGTTGCTGGATCTCCCGCGGAGGCCGGCGATGCCCCTCGATGGCGATCCAGTTCACCGCCTGCTTGGCATGGCGGATCGTGAGTGGCGCGTTCACGCCGATCTGCCGCACGAGGGAGAGGGTGAATCTCTCCAGTTCGGCGTCCGGGACCACGTGATTGACCAGCCCGACTTGCAGGGCCCGCCGCGCGTCCAGGGGCTGGCCGCTGAAGAGGATCTCCTTGGCCACGGCCGGCCCCACCAGGCTGACGAGCCGGGCAGCCACGCCGGGATTGACGGCCGCGCCCAGCTTCGCTGCGGGGATGCCGAGCTGGGCCGACTCGCCGGCGATGCGGAGGTCGCAGGCCGCCGCGATGTGACACCCGCCGCCCATGGCGTAGCCCTGGATCATGGCGACCACCGGGAGCGGGCAACGCACCAGGCTGTCCAAAGCCCGAACGACCAGGGTCTCGTAGGCGCGGGCCGTCTTCGGGTCGGTGAAGCGGGGGAGCTCGCTGATATCGGCACCCGAGGCGAAGGCCTTCTCGCCCGCGCCACTCAGGACGATGGCGCGGACGCTCTTTCGTCCCTGCAGGCGACGGATGATCTTGGGCAGCTCGGCCCACATCCGGCTGCTGATGGCGTTGCGCACGTGGGGTCGGTTGAAGATGACACGAGCGTAGGTCTCGCTCTCTTCGATCAGAATCTCTGGTTCCTGCGCTTCCATGACCGCACCTCAATCGGCGCCGGGGAATTGCTTCCGTCCCGCGCGCCCTACGACCCTCACGCGGCGAGGACTGCCTCGGCGATGAGGTCGCCCATGCGGCGAGTCCCGACCGTCGGGGTCCCCGGCTGCTGGATGTCCGGCGTCCGGTACCCCTGATCCAGAACGCGGCTGACCGCGGACTCAATGGTGGCCATGAATCACCTCGGTCGGCATTGCCGCCGCCAGATCTGCACTAGCTCCGCGGCGCGTGCTCGTACCTTACTAACACGCAGGGAGAAAGAGGGTCAAGCGGAATTCCGATGGTCCCGGAGCACCTGCAATTCCGCGCCTTGTTCCTCGCCACTGGGTTGACGGATCTGTGGCATCATGGTATCAGCAGTGCATACCTCACCTATCCTCGGGTGCCCCAGCATGGATGCCTCACTGTGGTGTGGCCCGGGACAGGTGACATCGTCAGCATCGGAGCGAACATGCGTGTACATGCGGCGGCGTTCCTACTGAGTGCGGGACGGGCTGATCAGTTCCCGAAGGGCCGCTGGCCCGAGATCGCCTTCGCTGGCCGGTCCAACGTCGGCAAGTCGTCCATGATTAACCGCCTGCTCTCCCGCCGGGATCTCGCCCACACAAGCTCCACCCCCGGCCGGACCCGAACCATCAATTTCTATCTGGTGAACGACCAGTTCCTGTTCGTGGATCTGCCCGGGTACGGTTACGCCAAGGTCTCGCGTGCGTTGAAGGACGCCTGGTGGGGGCTCGTGGAGAGCTACCTCACCCAGCGGGACCAGCTTCGCGGGGTGATCCACATCGTGGATGCCCGCCACCCACCCACCCCTCGGGATCAGGAATTGCAAGCGTTCCTTCAGGCCGCCGCGGCCCCGTCCCTGATCGTCCTGACCAAGGCGGACAAGGTGCCCCAGGGCCAACGGACGACGGTCCGTGATGTTGCCGCGAGGAACCTGCACCTCCCGTCCCCCGAGGTCGCCCTGTTCTTCTCGGCCGAAACAGGGGAGGGCGTCCCCGAACTGTGGCGGGCCATCGAGGAGCGTCTCCGGGCCCCGGCCGTCACGGGCGGACGGACCGCGGAAAGGCCGATGGGTCGACAGAGGAGCCCAGATTCACATTGACGG
>CAZXXV010000549.1:0-2834 GCA_964644725.1 uncultured bacterium | reverse complement strand
CGTCCCCCATGCCTCCGTGCTCGCGCATAAGAAAGTCCGCGATGTGCTGCTGAACGGTCAGCTCGGGCGGCTTCTTGCTCTTAGCCATGCATCTGCGCCCGCTTGAGGTCGGCCTCGCTGAGACCGGTCGTGCCCACGACGACGGCAACGCCGGCCTGGCTCGCCGCCTCGAGGTGCTGCATGGCCGCCGCAGGCGCCGTGAAGTCCAGGAGGACCTGCGCGCCGGGCAACGCCTTGCCGATGGCATCCACGATGGGGATACCCAGCGGCCCGACCCCGGCCACTTCCCCGGCGTCTCGTCCCACCTCCACATGGTCCTTGCGCTCGACCGCTCCGACGACTTGGAAGTCCGTGCTCTCCCGGAGCAGGGCGATCAGGCGCTTCCCCATCCGTCCTGAGGCCCCAGCAACGACGGCCTTGATCACGCCAATCCTCCCCTCCCCCTCCCCACCGGGTTCCAAGAAAAAAGCCAAGGCACAGGCGGGAGGGTGCGCTTCTCACCTGCACCCTGGGTCAACGCATTCGGCTCTACGAGAGGAGCCCGTAGCTCCGGAGGGCGGTCTCCAGCTTCTTCCGGTTGGCCTCGGTCATCGGGCACAGGGGCAGGCGGAACTCTTCCTTGATCTTGCCCATCATGGCCAGCGAGGTCTTCACCGGAATGGGATTGGTCTCGATGAACATGGCCTGGCAGAGCGGGAAGAGCCTGAGGTGCATCTCGCGCGCCCGCTTCCAGTCCCCGTTGAGGAAGGCGTGGGTCATGTCGGCCACGTCCTTGGGCACGATGTTGGCCACGACGGAGATGACCCCGCGCCCGCCCACCGCCATCAGGGGCAGGGTCAGGGTGTCGTCGCCCGACAGGAAGCTCAGCTTGTCGCCGCAGAGGACGATGTCCTGGGTCATCTGCTCGAGGTTCCCCGTGGCCTCCTTCATCCCCACGATGTTGGGGTGGTCGGCGAGCTGCGCCACCGTCTCGGGCAGCATGTTCACGCCGGTCCGCCCGGGGATGTTGTAGAGAATCAGGGGGAGATCCACGGCATCCGCGATGGCCCGGCAGTGCTCGATTAAGCCCTTCTGGGTCGGCTTGTTGTAATAGGGAAGGACGATCAGGGCCGCGTCCGCCCCCGACTGCTTGGCGTGCTTGGTCAGGCTGAGGGCCTCGGCCGTGCTGTTCGAGCCGGTGCCGGCTATCACCGGGACCCGCTTGTTGGCCGCGGCGATCACGATGTCCACGACCCGGTTGTGCTCGTCGTGGTCCAGGGTCGGGGACTCGCCCGTGGTCCCGCAGGGAACGATGGCGTCGGTCCCGCCCTTGATGTGGAACTCCACCAGCTCCTTCAGCTTGGCCTCGTCAACCTTCCCATCCCGGAAGGGAGTGACCAGCGCCACAATAGACCCTTGAAACACCCGCTTTGCCATGGCCGCACCTCCCGACTTCGCTGCGTTGTCCCTCGTTATCCCGAGCCGGCCTACGTCAACTCGTCCAGCGTCCGTTCCCCCCGGACAAGATCTTCGAACGTCTCCCGCTCGCGCACCACGGAATAGCGGTCCCCGTGGACCATGACCTCGGGCGCCCGCGGGCGCGCATTGTAGTTGGAGGACATGGTGTGGCCGTAGGCCCCGGCGGACATCACCGCCAAGAGCTCCCCCGGCTCGCAGCGCGCCAGGGCGCGGTCCTTGGCCAGGAAGTCCCCCGACTCGCAGATCGGCCCCACCACGTCCACCGTCACCTCGGGGCGCCCCCGGCTCTGCCGCACGGGCTGGATCGCGTGGTACGAGCCGTACAGGCTCGGCCGGGCCAGGTCGTTCATGCCGGCGTCCACCACGAGGAAATTCTTGGCCGGTGTCTGCTTCGTGTAGAGGATGCGGGTCACCAGGATCCCGGCGTTGCCCACCAGGACCCGCCCCGGCTCCAGGACGACCGTCACGTCCAGATCGCGGATCACCTCGATCAGTGCCTGGGCGAACTCGCTGGGCAGGGGCGGCTCCTCGTCCTTGTAGGTGATGCCCAGGCCGCCCCCCACGTCAAGGTACCGGATCTCCGTCCCCCGCTCCCGCAGCGTCCGGACGAGGGCGGCCGTCTTCTCCAAGGAATCCACGAAGGGCCCGATTTCGGTGATCTGGGACCCGATGTGCTGATGGATTCCCACCACCTCAAGAGAAGAGAGCGCCTTGGCCGCCTCGTACTCCTCGAGGGCCTGGCCGATGTCGATGCCGAACTTGCTCTTCTTGAGACCCGTGGAGATGTACGGGTGGGTCTTGGGATCCACGTCGGGATTTACGCGCAGGGCCACCCGCGCCTTCGCCCCCATCCCCGAGGCCACCTCATGGATCAGGCGAAGCTCTTGGCCCGACTCCACGTTGAACATCAGGATGTCGGCCTTCAGGGCGTAGGCGATCTCGTTCCGGGACTTCCCGACGCCGGCGTACACGATGCGCCGCGGCGACACCCCCGCCTTGAGGCCGCGAAACAGCTCGCCCGCCGACACCACGTCCAATCCGCCCCCCAGGTCGGAGAAGAGCTTCAGCACGGCGAGGTTCGCGTTCGCCTTCAGAGCGAAACAGACGAGGTGGGGGACGGAGGCAAAGGCCTGGTCGAACACCTGGAAGTGCCGGGTCAGCGTGGCGTGGCTGTAGATGTACGCGGGGGTGCCGACCTCGGAGGCGATCCGGGACACCGGGACCTCCTCGCAGTAGAGGTCGTCACCGCGGTAGTGGAAATGGTGCATGCACCTGTGCCTTTCTTCGAGACGAGACAGGAAGAGGCGGCATTCCTGTGGGCCAGTGAACCGGCAAAATGGGTACCACAGGTGGCTCTGCCTGTCAAAACCAAAATG
>CAZXXV010000548.1:0-2837 GCA_964644725.1 uncultured bacterium | reverse complement strand
CCCAAGGCCGTGGCCCAGGCTTCGGATGTCGCGATCACCATGGTCACCGACTCTGCGGCCTCCGAGGAAGTCATCTGCGGACGGGGCGGCGTCCTGGAGGGCGGCCACCCCGGTCTGATCCTGATCGACATGAGCAGCATCGCGCCTGAGATGTCCCGGTCCATCGCCGACCGGGCCAGGGCCAAGGGCGTGCCCATGCTGGATGCCCCGGTCACCGGCGCTCCCAAGGTGGCTGCCGAGGGAAAGCTGGGCATCATGGTGGGCGGTCCTCAAGAAACCTTCGAGGCCTGCCGTCCCATTTTCGAGAAGCTGGCGGCGAAAATCGTCTACGCCGGCGCGAACGGGATGGGGACCACGCTGAAACTCGTGAACAACCTCATCCTTGGGGTGGCCATCCATGCGTCGGCAGAAGCCCTGGTGCTGGCGACCAAGGCGGGCCTGGACCCACAGTCCGTCATCGAGATCACCTCGGTGGGCGGCGCCCGGACAGGCGCCATGGAAACTCGCGGTCCCCGGATGGTGAAACGCGACTTCACCCCGCATTTTTCCGCGAACAACATGTACAAGGACCTGTCCACCGCCTTGAAGCTCGCCGAGGAATGTGGCGTGTCCTTGCCGGTGGCAAGCGCGGCCCGGGAGATCCTCCGGGCGGCGAAGTCCCAGGGGAAGGGCGATCTGGACTCGTGCGTGGTCATGACCGTGCTCGAGGGCATGGCGAACACGGTTGTCCAATTGAAGCGATGAAATCTGCGGTGTGGACGGTGGGTGAGGATCTCTCAGGCCCGCAGGTCCACCCAACGCCTCTCTTTCGCGGCCAGTTCGACGGCGTCAATGACGCGCTGGGCCTCGGCGCCGTCCCGGAAGGTGGGATAGTCCTGGGTCTTGCCCCGGATTGCCTGCAGGAACGCGACCCCTTGATCCAGCTTGTACCCGACGAGCGGGTCGTCCACGCGCGGGTTCCTTGGTGAGCCCGGGTACTTGAGGAGATCGAAGGGAACTTCGGCCCGAGCCCATTGCTGGGTGCGGGTCATCGCCGGGCCCAGGCTGATTTGCAACTCGAAAGGACGGATCAACTCGTAGATGGCCGCCCCGCCGGTCCCGTGCACCTCGATGCACTGATAGTTGGCCCGTCCCGTGCTGCCCCGTCCCGCGACCGCGCGATTGAAATCGAAGCTGCCGATGGCCCCATTGGCGAATTCCACGGTGAACGCGCAGGCGTCCTCGGCATCCACAGCGACCATGCCGGTTCCGGACGGATCTGGTCGCTGGCAGACGTACAGGCGGGCTACACCACTCACCGCCGCGATATCCCCGATTAGATACCGCGCGAAGTCCATCCCGTGCGACCCCATGTCCGCCAGGATCCCGGCCCCCGCCTGCGCCCGCTGGTTCCTCCAGGCGATGGGGCGGGCCGGATCCAGCATGAAGTCCGTGAAATAGGACATCCGCCAGTGACGGATCTCCCCGAAGTGGCCCTCGGCCACCAGCCGCTTGAGATACCGGAGCCCGGGCACGAACCGGAACGTGAAAGCAACCATGTGGATAATCGGGGCCTGCTCGGCCGCTGCCTGGAGCTCCCGGGCCTCGGGGTAGCATAAGCCGAGCGGCTTCTCGCACAGGATGTGCTTCCCCGCGGCGATGGCCGCTTTCGCCACCGCATACGTGAGGCCGCTTGGGGAGCAGATCACCACCGCGTCCACATCTGGATCGGCCAGCAGGGATTCCCAGTCGGGATGGACCCGGGGGATTCCCCACTGGTCGGCGAAGGCTTTGGCCTTCTCCTCCGTTCGCGACGCCACGGCGATGACTTCACACGCGTCGGGACACAACCTCAGCGACGGCAGATGCACAAACGCCGCGATGCGTCCTGCGCCGATGATTCCCACACGGATCTTCTCGCGTGGCATCCCCTCAGCTCCTTTCGCCACGGGCCAGCAGCTCCTCCACCTCGGCGCGTCGCGGCAGGGACGGCTGCGCACCCGCTCGTGTCACCGCGATCGCCCCGCAGGCATTCGCGTATCGGACCGCCTCGCGAAGCGGCAACCCCTCGAGGACTGCCGCCGCCAGGCCTCCCACAAACGCATCCCCCGCCGCGGTGGTGTCCACGACCGGGACGGAGAAGCTCGGCACGTGGGTCACTTGGTCGTCATTCACGATCAGCGACCCCTCGTCGGCCAGGGTCACGACGACCGTGCGCGGCCCGAGCCCCCGAAGCTGCCGGCCGATCTTCCCCCAATCCCTCACCGAGTCCGGCTCCACGCCTGCGAACAGCGCCGCCTCCACCTGGTTGGGAACGAAGATGTCCACCTCGCCGAAGCACCCTTCGTCCCCCCGCCTATGCGGCGCAGGGTTCAGGATGACCTGGGCTCCGCTGCGCTTCGCCACGCGGATCGCCCGGGCGATCACCGGCGGAGGCACCTCGAGATTCAGGACCAGCAGGCGGCACTTCGCCACCGCCTGGTCCACGTTTGCCGTCGCCGCGTCGTCCCAGGCCATGTTCGCGCCCGGCGCCACCACGATGGAGTTCTGCCCGTCGGAGGCCACCGAGATCAACGCGACTCCGGTCGCCTTGCCGGGGACGCGCCGCACGCCCTCGGTCGTCACCCCGGCCGCCCTGAGCGTCGTTAGCAGTTCGTCCCCGAATGCATCTGCCCCCACCTGGCCGACCATGGCCACGGCCGCGCCCAACCGGCTGGCGGCCACCGCCTGGTTCGACCCCTTGCCGCCCGGGAACCGGGCGACCTCGCCGCCCTGGACCGTCTCTCCCGGGCGCGGGATGTGCGGCACCTGAACGACGAGGGCCATGTTGATCCCGCCCACCACGCAGATGTCTGTCA
>CAZXXV010000547.1:0-2858 GCA_964644725.1 uncultured bacterium | reverse complement strand
GTCACCTGGAAGGGCGGTGGGGGCGGGGCGGCGGGTGGCGCAGGCGCTGGGGGCGTCGGCGCTGATGGAGGAGATGGTGTGGCCACCACCGGGGGCGCTGGCGGAGGGGAGGGCAGGACCGGCGGCGCCGGAGTGACCACGACGGGTGGTGGTGCCGTGGGAGCTGGCGGGGGGGCCGGTCTGTCGAAGTAGAGCGTCCGCGCCTCCTGCTGGGTAGCGCCTCCCTGATCAGCGGCCGTAACAAGAAGGACGTTCTTCCCCTCCTTGAGCGTGACGGGAATCTCAAGGGGCATTTCAGTCTTGGGCGCGGCTGTCTCGTCCTGTCGAGAGATCTCGATGCCGTTCAGCGTGACCGTCACCCGAGCCACGCCCGTGCCACCCGTCGCCTTGCCGGTCACTGTGATTTCTTCGGTGGTCACCCGGGCCTGATCCTTCGGCTCGCGGAGAGCCACCTGGAGCGGCGCCAGCCCAGGCCGGTCAACCGCAAGGACCTGGAAGGCGAGGAAATTCAACTGTTCGGCCTCTGTCTTCCCGCTCCCCACTGCCTTGACGAACTGTCGGACCTCGGGCGCGTACCAGATGACCAGACCCCTCTCTCCCCCACCTCCACCGCGCCGCCGCCTCCAACTCAGCGATTGGGAGATTCGGAAAGCCTTGAACGTTCCGGCGAACGTCTGAACATCTTCGTACGCCTCAACCTTCCAACTGAACGTAATCGAGGGAAGGCCACCAGGATTCCATGAACGGTACCAGGTCACCTGATCGTACCCATTCTTTCCCACCTCCAGGGGCCAGGTTAGCTTGGGCGGCGGGTCGAACGACATCACGCCTTTGCCCCTGCCCACCCTTGCAATCGCGAGATCTTTAGTGAGCTCGATCTCCCGGCCTGCCCCCGCCGAGAAGATGTAGCGGTCTTTCTCAATTCTGATCAGCTCGTATTCCCCATCACTCCGGATCCACTTCTCGCCAAGGGTGTAGGTCGGACGCTCGGCCTTCGGCCCCTGGCTCACACCGGGCTGGACGGAAGCACATGCACCGAGGCCGAGCGTCAGCACAATACTCAGGAGCCCACCGACACTCTTCATCTCCCTCTCCCACACCAAGCTGTTGACGCGACCCAGCACAGACCTACAAAAAGGAGAGCACCATAGTCTATATCATCCTCTGCGCCCTGGATTCCACTGAGATGTTGGGGATCGTCTTCCGGCGTGCCGGCTTTACCGCGTTCCCGAAATCCAAGGCCCCGGACAACACACAGGGCACAACCCTGTTATCAGGGCTGCAACCGCGCAGGTCGTCTCCACTCCCATTCCACATGCGCCCCAGGTCTGGAGGCTGCGACTCACACAGTCGCTCCGCGGGTCAACCGCCCCTCCAGTTCGAGGCCGTCAGAGGAGCGAAAACGGACGAGCTTCGCATCCCGGGACAGTCGGATGGCCATTCCTAAACGTTCCTCGCCTTGATTGGCCTCGCTACCACAACCCGATCGATTGCTAGACCGTCTGCGAGAGGCCCCTCAGAGGTTCATGAGGCCGATCCCTGCAACCGTCACTACCGCACCCAGAACCGTCTGCCGAGAGGGACGCCGACCAAGGACCAGGATCTCCAGGGGGATCGTGAAGAGCGGGGATGTGTTAGCCAAGACAACTCCCACGGCCACGCCGGAGTACTTGACTCCCGTGGTGAAGAGCAATGCGCTGGCGGCGCTCAGCAGGCACACGGCCGAAAGCCGTGCCAGGTCCTCCGGCCGGCTGGTCGCCACCGTCCGGATGGCCCCACGCGTCCACGGCGTCATCCAGAGGACGAGCCCGCCCACCGGGCTGCGGACGGCCGCGGCGGCCATGGCCGAGACGACCTGGAGGGGCCCCTTCAGCAGGACGGCCGACAGGCTCCACGTTGCCGCCGCCAGGAGGACCAGACGCACGCCCCGTCGCCTTCCTCCCGCAATTTCGCCCGCGCCCTCTCCTTTCCCGGCAATGATGAGGGAGAGTCCTCCCAGCACCAGCAGGATCCCCGTCGCCCGCAGGAGGGTCACCGACTCGCCCAGCAACCCGATTCCCACCGCGGTGGTGAGCAGGGGATGGGCCATGCTAAGTGTGTGCGCCCGGGTGACGCCCAGGTATTTCATGCCGTGGAAGAACACTGTGTCCCCCACGGCAAACCCGATGGTGATGGAGATCCACAGGGTGAGCACAATCCAGAGCGGCATCTCCACGATCTCCCACCAGTAGCCGCTGACCACCGCCACCATCAGAACCAACAGACCGCCGACCAGTGATCGGATGGCGTTGATCGACGCCGGCCCAAGGGTGTCGGAGAGGGATCGCGCCAGGATGCTGATGCACGCCCAGGTCGCGGCGCTCCCCAAGCCGCCCAGGATTCCCTTCGTCAGCTCAGTCATGCGCTCGTCTCGTCTCGCCGCCGGCTCTTCCTATTCGTTCCCCGAGTTTCACCGCGTTGCAAGCGGCCAGTCACCACCGGACTGGCCCGTTCTCTGCTACGACATCCTGCCGCAAAGGGCAACGGCTGCGTCACAGATTCATGAGGCCGACACCGGCCACTGTGACCACCGCTCCCAAGACGGTCTGCCTGGACGGGCGCTGCCCAAGAACCCACACCTCGAATGGCAGGGTGAAGAGCGGCGCCGTGGATGCCAGGACGTTTCCGACGGCCACGCCCGCATACTTGATCCCGGTGGTGAACAGGAGCGACCCGATGGCGCTCAGCGCGCAGATCGCGGCGAGCCGGATCTGCTCATGCCGGGCGCTCTCGCGGATGGCCTGCAGGCTCCCGCGCGTCCAAGGCGTCAACCAGAGGAACAGTCCGCCCGCCGGGATGCGGACGGCGGCCGCGGAGAC
>CAZXXV010000546.1:0-2877 GCA_964644725.1 uncultured bacterium | reverse complement strand
CCTCCTAACGATCTTCCCATGCGGCCACGGGCCGAAGCCGCTCGGGCCCGACACGCTCCACAACCACAAGAAGGGGTCGGCCACCCAACGTACGGCCCCGCAGCAGAAATCGCCTTGCGTACTTGCCCCCCTTTCGCCACTTCGGGTGCCGGACGGACTCGAACTCGCCCTGGATGATCATTTCTTCAACCTCCCAGGGGGAGACGCCGTGGCGGGAGATATGCTCTTCGTTCTCCTCGTCCCACTCGACAGCAGGGTCGGTGCCCCAGGGCATTCTCCCAATGGAGGCCATGTCTTACTTATGTCATACCTCGACCATGACGTCAAGGCCCGCCTTTGCTCTCGAAATCCGTTGAATTCGGTCCTGCCATGTGGTAAACGGCACCGACGCCTTGAAATTACATACGCCGGGCGTGTCGGTTTGCTCTGTCATACATCCATGCCTTTTCGCCGGAGGAAACAGACATGGGAGCGACGATGCGCGGTGTTCTGCTGCGTGGGCCGAAGCAGATGGCGCTGGAGGAGGTGCCGCGACCGGTGCCTCGGCCCGATCAGGTCCTGGTCCGAGTACGCTACAGCGCCTGCTGCGCCACGGACCTCGACCTCATTGATGGGACCATGCCGGACCAGGCCAAGTACCCCCTCATCATTGGCCACGAGTGGTGTGGCGAGGTCGTCGAGGCTCCGGTCGGGTACGAGCATCTCGCCGGGAAGCCCGTCGTGGCCGACAACCTGGTTACCTGTGGCGTCTGCCCCGCCTGTGTGAACGGGCGGCCCAACCTCTGCCGCCAAATGCAGGAGTTGGGCTTCAGCCTGAACGGGGCGCACGCCGAGTACCTGGTGACGCTGGCGCGGAACGTCCGGGTGCTTCCGGCCGGCCTCTCGCCCAGGGCGGCGGCGCTGACGGAGCCGGTGGGGGTGGCGCTCTACGGCGCGAGGCGCGCGCGGGTGGGTCTGGGGGATCGCGTCCTGGTCTTGGGGGCGGGCTCGATCGGGCTCTGCGCGATGCAGGTGTGCCGCGCGGCAGGAGCGGCCGAGGTGTGGCAGGCGGCTCTCCGGCCTACGCGCCTGGAAACGGCGAAGCGCCTCGGGGCCACGCGAGTCCTGTGTCTTTCGAACACACCGCTCTTGGAAGCCCTCGCGGCGGCGGGCTTCCAGCCCGACGTGGTGATGGAATGCTCCGGCAACCCCAAGGCGTTCGCGCAAGCGATCAAGGCCGTCCGACCCGGCGGTCGGGTGGGCGTGCTAGGATACTACGCCGACGAGATGGCCGAGATCCGGCCCAGCGACATCATGATGCGCGATCTGGAGGTGCTGGGGTCGGTGTGCCCGACGGGGGCGTGGGACGCGGCACTGGCACTGATGGCCGACGGGCGGGTGAACACTGAGGCGCTCATCACGCACACCTTCCCGCTGGAACGCTTTGCCGAGGCCTACGATATCGCCCGCCACGGGACGGGCGGCGCCATCAAGGTCATGCTGGAAATCTGAGAGACAGGGGCCAGGGTTCGGAAGGCAGAAGGCAGCATGCAGGAGGCGGCGGGCAGCGGTTGGTTTCGGCCCCCGACACTCGACCCCCGATCCCTGAGCCCTGTATTCGAAGGAGGAGGGATGGCCAGGAACAGGCGGGCACAGATCATTGACCTGACGCGGAAGATCACGCACGAGATGTGGAACTTCTCCGGAGAGCCGCGACCCGGGTTCGTTCACTTCGGGGACGTCGCCGACATCGGCTTCCGGTGCACGCAGGTCCTGATGCCGACGCACTTCGGCACGCACACCGACGCCTACACCCACTTCCTTCCCGGAGGGGTGCCAATCGACAGGATGCCGCTCGGGAAGTATGTGGGCCTGGCGGTCGTCCTGGACATGCGGAGGCGGCCCGACCGGGCGCGCGTCACGCGGCGGGACCTGGAAGCCGCCTGGCCGGCGGGCGCCACGGCGCCGCGGGTCCTGGTCAACACCGGCTGGGGGGAGCGGGTGAAGGGTCCGGCCTACTTCAAGAACTTTCCCGGCATCGAACCGGAGGCAGCCCGATGGTTGATCCGGCGGAAGGTCATTCTGGTGGGTCTGGACTTGCAGTCGGTCCATCCGAGGCTGTACAAGGAAGTCCACGAGATGTTCTTTCGGGCTGGCGTGGGCGTTACCGAAGGATTGATCAACCTTTCCCGTCTGCCGCGGGGCGAGGTCTTCTTCATCGGACTCCCCCTTGCGCTGGCAGGGCTGGACGGGTCGCCGGTCCGTGCCGTGGCGATCGTTGGGGATGCGGACATGTCGTGAGCGCACGCGATCACAATCCGTTCGCGTTCCTGGCGATTTCCTGATAGCATGCATATAGGGGGCGGGGGCAGGGATCCGGGATGAATCGCAGGGTCGAATCCAAGGTTCCGGCACGCGTCCTCCCCGAAACGGGTGCGGTGGGCATTCGCCTTCAGGCGAAGAACTGGCAGCGCGCACTCTCGGTTGCTCGCCCCTATCTCTACCTCCTGCCTACGTTCTTCTTTCTGTTCATCTTCACGCACTATCCCATCCTGAAGACGTTCTACATGGGCCTCTTCAAGTGGAACCTGGCCACGCCAAAGAAGCAATTCGTCGGCTTGAATAACTACATTCAGGCGTACTCTACGCCCCTCTTCTGGGAGGTGCTCGGGAACAATGTGCTGTTCGCCGTCGGGACAGTCCCCATCACCCTGGCTCTTGCCCTGGTGCTGGCGCTCTTGATCAACCAGAAGATCCGGGGCCTGGCCATCTACCGGGCGCTTCTCTTCTATCCGACCATGGTCCCGATGGCGGCGGCGGCGATGATCTGGCTGTGGATCTTGACGCCCAACTACGGGCTCCTGAACTACTACGGGAAGTGGGTGGGTTTGCCGGACA
>CAZXXV010000545.1:0-2896 GCA_964644725.1 uncultured bacterium | reverse complement strand
CCGCGCGTCAACCCCCGGGCACATCGGAGGACGCACTCCGTCAGGGGGATGTCATCCCCCACGCCGAACAAGGCCGGCAGTGGCACGCCGTCCGCGGGTCATGCCTTCCCCAGCAGCCTCTTCACGGCATCCGCCACCGCCGCGGCGGTGAGGCCGAAGTGTCGCAGCAGGATCTCGTAGTTCTCCGCCGACAAGCCGAAGCTGTCCTGCACGCCGATGAACTCGACCGGCGCGTGCCGGACGCCCCGCAGGGCCTCGACCACCGCCGACCCCAGGCCGCCGAACACGTTGTGCTCCTCGGCGGTGACGATGGCCTGCATGCCGTCAGCCTGTGCGACAACGGCATCGCGGTCCAGGGGCTTGATCGTGCTCACGTTGACGACGCGCACGGAAAGGCCTTCCTTTGCCAGGGCCTCCGCCGCTTCCAGCGCCTTGCAAACCATCACGCCGCAGGCGAACACGGCGGCATCGGAGCCGTCGCGGAGTCTCGTGACTTTGCCGATATGGTACGGCTCATCCTCCGGGTACACGAACGGCAAATCATTCCGGTTGATGCGGAGGTAGATGGGGCCCTTCCAGTCGAGCAGGCATTCCACCATCTTGGCCACCTCGATGGCATCCACGGGACAGAGGACCGTCATCCCGGGGAGGGCCCGCATGATGGCCATATCCTCGAGGCCCTGGTGGGTCTTGCCGTCGCCGAAGTCCGACAGCCCGCAACTGGAGCCACAGATCCGCACGGAAAGGCCCGGGATGCAGACGGAGTTTCGCAGTTGATCGAAGGCGCGCCCCGCGGCGAAGACGGCAAAGGAGTGCATGAAGGGGATCTTGCCCACCAGGGCTAATCCCGCGGCGGTGGACGCCATGTTCTGCTCCGCGATGCCCATCTCGAAGTAGCGATCGGGGAACGCCGCCTGGAACAGGACCGAGCGCGTCGACTTGCCCAGGTCGGCCTCGAGGGCCACCACGTTCCGGTTCTTTGCCCCCAGGGCGACGAGGGCTTGGCCGTACGCTTCACGAAGGTTCTTGACCGGTGCCATGCCTCTCTCCTCCTAGTCTTTCTCAAGCTCGGCCCGCCGCGCGTCGATGTCGGCCATGGCCTGCTGGTACTGTTCTTCGGTGAGGATGCCGTTGTGGAAGGCGGCGTTGTGCTCGGCAAAGGAGATATCCTTGCCTTTCACCGTGTCGGCCACGATGACCGTGGGGTACCCCTTCACCTGTTCCGCGGCGTCCAGCGCCTCGAGGACTTGCGCCACATCGTGGCCGTTCACCGTGATCACGTGCCAGCCGAAGGACTCCCACTTCCGCTCGATGTCCGGAATATCGAAGATCTCCTTGGTGGGTCCGGTGGCCTGGACCCGGTTCCGGTCCACAATGCCGGTGAGATTGTCCACGTAGAACCGCCGCGCCGCCATGGCGGCTTCCCAGAGTTGCCCCTCCGAGAGTTCGCCGTCCCCCATGATCACATAGACGCGGCTCGGCCGACCGTCGAGCCGGAGGCCGAGGGCCATGCCCACCCCGATGGACAGCCCCTGGCCAAGGGAGCCGGTGACGGCCTCCATGCCCGGGGTGTTGGTCATGTCCGGGTGCCCCTGCAGCACGCCGGCCAGGGTCTTCACCTTCTTGAGCTCCGACCGTGGGATGACCCCCAGCTCGATGAGGGCGGCGTACTGGACGAGGACCGCGTGCCCCTTGCTGAGCAGGAACCGGTCGCGGTTCTCCTCTGCGACGTTCTTCGGATCGAATTTCATCTTGTGGAAGTACAGGGCGGCCGCGATCTCCGCCAGCGAGCTCGACCCGCCCAGGTGCCCCGCCTTCCCCACGCCGATCATCTCCACGATGTCGGCGCGAAGCGTCAGGGCGATCCGCCGGAGCCTCTTCACGGTTTCGGTGCTGACCATGCGTTTACTCCCTTCTCTCACTTCTTCTCGACCGTCGCCTTCATCGCCCCCGTGGAGAGCCCGCCGTCCACGAGGAGAAGCTGCCCCGTCACGTAGGCGCTGGCATCCGAGGCGAGAAACACGACTGCCCCGTCCAGATCGTTTGGTTGCCCCAGGCGCTTCAAGGGAATGCGGTCGGTGATGTAAGACACCCATGCCTCGTTCTCGCAGAGGACGGCCGTCTGCTTGGTCCTGAACCAGCCCGGCGCCAGGCAGTTGACGGTGATCCCGTATGGACCCCAGTCGTCCGCCAGGCTCATGGTGAGCTGGCGGATCCCACCCCGGCTCGCGCAGTAGGGCGCGATGCCCGCGGAGCCGAACACGCTGGTCACCGAGCCGATGTTGATGATCCGCCCATGCCGGTTCGGGATCATCGTGCGCGCGACCGCCTGGGACACGAAGAAGGTGCCGCGCAGGTTTGTCTCCACCACCAGGTTCCAGTCGTCCCAGGTCACGTCGACCGCCGACTTGCGCACGTTGCAGCCCGCGTTGTTCACGAGGATGTCGATCTTCCCATAGGCCCGGTGCGCCTCCTCGGCCATCCGCTGGATGCTCGCGTAGTCGCACACGTCGAGCGCGACCGGCACCGCGCGCCGGCCCATGGCCTCGATCTCGGCCTTGGTCTCTGCGAGTGACTCCACCGTCCGACTGGTGATGACGGCATCCGCGCCGGCCCGGGCCAGGGCCCGTGAAAAGTACTGGCCCAATCCCCGGCTGGCCCCCGTAACGATGGCCACCTTCCCGCTCAGATCAAAATTCCCAGCCATGCTCGCCTCGTCTAAAAGATCGATAGCGATAGCCGATAGGGACAGCGAACAAAGGTCGCTGTCGGATATCCCTGTCACTGTCGCCGGCGTCCGACAGCGAGATCCGGGTACCCACTGGGTGGGGACAGGGAGAGGAGACAACAGCCTGGAATGCGCTGTCCCTGGCACTGTCGGAGCGTCAAAGAAATC
>CAZXXV010000544.1:0-2897 GCA_964644725.1 uncultured bacterium | reverse complement strand
GTGGCGCCGGACCGGATCGCCCTGGTGCAGGAGCAGTACCTCGCAGAGGAGTGGCCGGCGCAGCGGTACCTATCGCCCGTCCCGCAAGGCGACGGGGAGGCGCTCCTGGAGCGCGCCCTGGCGGCGATCGCGGAGGGCGGGAGCCCCGCGGAGATTGCTGGCGTCGTCCAAGAGCTCACCGGCCAGACGATCCAGCTCGGGACCGAGTGGTCGGCGGATCTCCACGCCTTCTTGAAGCAGAGCGAGTACGTGACGACGCTGGCCGAGGTCCTGGAGCGGCCGCGCCGCTTGGACGAGGCGGTGGAGGAGGTCGCTACGCGGCTCGGGCGGCCGGTGGCTGACCGGGCCATGGGGCGCGGAGAGCTGCTGGCGACCCTGGCCCTTGGCGCCGCCGCCGAGCGGGGGGAGAACCCGCTCCTCCGGCCCAAGGTACACTACTTCGTCCGGGGCCTGGAGGGGGCCGTCGCCACATTCGTGGAGACCGCTGGTCGTGTGGAGCCCCGACTGTACCTCGCCATCGAGCCCGCCCGGGCGGAGCATCCCGAGCGCGCCGCCGCGGCCTTCTTCCCGGTCCTTTCGTGCAAGACCTGCGGGCAGCACTACTTCACGACCTGGCTCCGCAACTTCGCCGTCGAGGCCGGCGAGGCCGTCGGGGGAGACGCCGAAGGGGGGGCCGTGATCTGGGAGGCGGTTCCCGAAGAAGAGGGCGAGCGGGTCGTCTTCACCGACCGCTTCCTGTCGGAAGAGAGCGACGATCCGGATGAAGCCAGGATTGCGGCAGAGAAGCTGGAGACGAAGCGGGTCAGCCTCTTCCTCTGCCGGCACTGCGGGACCGTTCACGGGAAAGCCGCGGAGGCCTGCGCCGGCCCCCGGTGCCGCTGGGCCGACCGGCTGGTCCTCATCTCGATCCTGAGCCGGTCGGCCGGCGGGAAGGTGCTCACCTGTCCCTCCTGCGCCCAGAAGGGTCGGAAGATCGGCGAGCGAATCATCGAGCCCCTGAAGCCGCTCCGCGCAGTCACCGTGGCGGACGTCCACATCCTGGCGCAGGACATGGTGAACGCGGTGGCCGAGCGGGAGCAGAAGCTCCTGGTCTTCACGGACAACCGGCAAGACGCCGCGTTCCAGGCGGGCTGGATGCAAGATCACGCCCGCCGCTACCGGCTGCGCCACCTGATCCACGACTTCCTGCAAGAGCGGGGGGCGCCCACGGCCCTGGGCGACATCCAGGCGCACCTTCTCGCCCTCTTCAAGGGGGACCCCGACCTTGCCCAGGCGCTGTGCCCCGAGGTCTTCGCCGGCCAGATACAGGAGGCGTTCGGCAAGAGCCTGCAAGAGGCCCTGCAGTATTACATCCGGATCGCCCTGATGCGGGAGTGGGGCACGTCCTTCAAGCAGCGGGATAGCCTGGAGACCTGGGAAGTGGCCCGGATGGCGTACGCCGGGATCACCCCCGAGGATCCCATGATCCGGACCTGGGCGGAGCGCTACCACTTGCCTGCGGAGGCGGTCGCCGACGGGATCGCGGCGCTCCTGGACGTGTGGCGGCGGGGCCGCTACCTGTACGATCCCCAGGCGCCGATTTTCAGCAAGTATTGGCACGACAGCGCCGAGGAGGTCCAGCGCGGCTACCTGCCGTTCCTGGACTTCCCGCCCAAGGGGCTGAAGTTGGAGCGCGCCCCGAGCGACCGGGAGACCTGGGTGACCCAGGTGCTCGCCCCCCGGGGGCAGACGCTGGCCCAGGGATTCGTTGCCAAGTGGGGCCTCGCCCCGGTCCAGTCCAACGCCTTCCTGGAAGAGCTGTGGCAGCGCCTGACGGAAGTCTGGAAGGTCCTGGTGCCCGTCACGTTGATGGGGCAGAAGGGGAATCCGCTCCCCGGCTGCGCCGGGCTCTTCCAGGTGGGGACCCAGGCGAGCGGCCTCCTGGTCCAGTTCGAGCGGTACCGGTGCGGCATCTGCCACCGGGCGCATGCCCGGATGACCCCGCAGGGCGTCTGCACGACGCACCACTGCGGCGGGACGCTCCGACGGGAAGAACCGCCGGCCTCCGATTACAACGTGGCGACGCTGCGGCGGCCCTTCTCCATGCTGCGGGCGCAGGAGCATTCCGCGCAGGTCCCCGCTCGGGTCCGAGAAGCGATCGAGCGCGACTTTAAGGCGGTGCCGGGAAAGGTCAACTGCCTGGTTGCCACGCCCACGCTGGAGCTGGGAGTGGACATCGGGGCCTTGGACATGGTGCTCCTCCGGAACGTGCCACCGCGGCCGTCGAATTACTGGCAGCGGGTCGGCCGGGCCGGGCGGCGGCATCGGATGGCCGTGCTCTACACCTACTGTCGCCGGAGTCAGCACGACGGCTACTTCTTCGAGGAGCCCGCGCGGCTTCTGGATGCCCGGATCGACTCCCCGCGGTTCAATCTGCGGAATCCCGTCATGCTCCGCAAACACGTACACGCCGCGGTGCTCTCGGAGCTGATCCGGCTCACCCGGCCGGAGGCGGGGGCCGGTCTCGGCGGGGCGGAGATTCAGGAGATCCAGGGCACCCTGGCGGAGGTCATCCCCGCCTACGTGGGAAGCTACCTGTTCACCTCAGACAGGCACTTCCGGGTGGACCCCTTCGACGTGGGGCGGCTCGGCCGGGTGATCGCCCGGCACCGCGACCGGCTGGTCCCGGCGGTGGGGCGGGTGTTCGCCACGCACTGGCCGAGCGAGGCGGCCGCGGAGGCCGCGCCGGACCGGATCGCGGAATATGTCGACGGCATGGCGGATGGGCTCCAGGAAGCGGTGACCCGCCTCCATCAGCGGATGGGCTGGGCGGTGGCCCAGCGGGCGACGCTGTCGCAGGAGAAGGCGCAGCGAATGCTCGACGAATACGAGGAGCGTCTGCTCCGCCGCTGCGACGA
>CAZXXV010000543.1:0-2914 GCA_964644725.1 uncultured bacterium | reverse complement strand
GCTGTCCGCCGGGCCGAGGGACAGGAGGAACGCGGCCAGGGCGAGTGCCCCCGCGACGTAGAAGCCTCCGGCGAGCGACCCGGTCACGTCCTTGATCCATCCCGTCACAAGGGGACCGATCACGGCCGACATGACGCTGATGAAGGAGAAGAGCGTGACCGCGGCGCCCACAGCCTCGGGGTGCGTCCGCGACACATAATCGCCGAGCCAGGCGATGCCGAGCGGGTCCCAGGCCAGTTTCCCGACCAATCCGTAGGCCATCAGGATGAGCAACATGCCGGTCCGGGACTGCACATGGGCGACAGCCATCAAGGTCAGCGCCATCAGGGGGAGCATCCCCAGGATGATCCGCTTGCGACCCACGCGATCCGACAGACGACCCAGGACCAGGCCCGAGGGCATGGCGGTGATGGCGATCACCAGCGTGTACAGGCCCGACATCGTCAGGCTCACCCCGCGTTCCGTTTGAAAGAAGACCGGCGCCCACGACAGGAGGACCCACCAGCCATACAGGACGCAGAAGCCGGCCAGATTCATGCAGAGGAGCGTCGGATCGCGGAGCATCCTCCAGAGGGGAACAGAGCGAGGTGCGGTGAGCCGCACCTCTCGCACCATGCCCTGGTACAGCGCGGCCACCAGGAAGGTGGGGATCGCCAGGATCAAGAATGGGATCCGCCAACTGCCCGTCGCCTGGTAGAACGGACCGGCCAGGGCCAGCCCAGCCGCCAGGCCCAACGACATCCCACCGTTGATCACCCCCGAGGCGATCCCGCGGAGATTGTTCGGGACCGTGTGGATCGTGATGCTGTACGCCATGGGATAGTAGGCCCCGGCTCCCAAACCGTGCAAACCGGCCACGGCCAGGAGGGCGAGGTAGTTCACGGCCGCCAGACCGAACCCGGCCACGCCTACGGCCGCCACCAGGCAGTAGAGGATGAGCATCCGCTTCAGGCCGAACCGCTCAGCCAGGAGGCCCGAGGTGAGGAGTCCCAGCACGTACAGGGTGAAGTAGGTCCCGGTGATCAGGCCGGTCTGGACGCCGCTCAGTCCGAACTCTCGTGCGATCACGGTGAGCAGCGGGTACAGGACCGTCCGGTCCGCATAGATCACGGCCCAGCCGGCGCAGAAGAGGACGACCAGGCGTGCGATGTAGCGCCGATCCGCCCGGTCAGCGGCGCCAAAGGCGAGTGCCCCTTCCGCGGAGCGCTCCATGTGCCCTCCTCACCGAGGTGATTCGAGACACAGCAACCAAGTCGTCAACGCCGCTGTCCCGTTGCGGCAGCGGCGGCAGCGGTCAGGCTGTGATACGCTGCCACAGGTGATACCCCGAAATCAAGCCTGACCTGGCCGCCAGGAAAATGCCAAGGGCGGACCCAAGTTCCGGGCCCGCCCCTTGCGTGTCACCCTACGCTTCCAGCCGGCTACTCGGCTTTGAGCACCGCCCCTTGACTTCCCGAGGTGACCATCTTCGAGTAACGGTACAGCCACCCGGTCTTGACCCGGGGCTCCGGCGCCTTCCAGGCGGCGCGGCGCGCCTTCAGTTCGGCCTCCGAGAGGTCCACCTCCAGGAGGCGCTTGTCGATGTCGATCCGAATCCGGTCCCCCGGCCGGAGCAGGCCGATGGGGCCGCCCGCGGCCGCTTCCGGTGAGACGTGGCCGATGCAGGCGCCGCGGGACCCACCCGAGAACCGACCGTCCGTGATGAGCGACACGGAAATCCCGAGGCCGCGTCCCATGAGGGCGGAGGTGGGCGAGAGCATCTCCTGCATGCCCGGTCCGCCTCGGGGACCCTCGTAACGGATCACCACCACGTCGCCGGCCTTCACCTTGCCGTTCAGAATCCCGGCCAGGGCCTCGTCCTGCGACTCGAAGATCACGGCTGGCCCCTCGTGCCGCATCATCTCGGGAGCCACGCCGCCCGCCTTCACTACCGCGCCCTCGGGCGCCAGGTTCCCGAAGAGAATCGCCAGCCCGCCGGTCGTGCGATAGGGACTGTCCAGGGGGCGGATGACGTCGGCATCCTTGACGGTCGCCTGTCGAATATTTTCCCCCAGCGTCTTGCCCGTCACCGTGGGCCGGTCCAGCTTCAGCAGGTCTCCCCGTTCCGCCAAGCGCTTGAGAATAGCACTGATGCCCCCAGCCCCGTCCACATCCTCCAGGTGATGATGGCCCGCCGGGCTCACCTTGCACACGTACGGGACCCGGTCGGAGAGCTGGTTGATCCGATCCAGCGAATAGGCCACCCCGGCCTCGTGGGCGATGGCCAGCGTGTGGAGGACGGTGTTGGTCGAGCCGCCCATGGCCATGTCGAGGCAGAAGGCGTTGTCGATGCTCTCGCGGTTCACGATGTCCCGCGGCTTCAGGTCCATCTCCACCAGCTTCAGGATCTGTCGCGCCGCAGCGCGATAGAGTTCCTTGCGCTTCTCGTCCACGGCGAGGATCGTGCCGTTGCCCGGCAGCGCCATCCCCAGCGCTTCGGCCAGGCAGTTCATGGAGTTGGCCGTGAACATCCCGGAGCACGAGCCGCAGGTGGGGCACCCTTTGCGCTCTAGCTCTAGAAGAGCGGCCTCGTCGATCTTGCCGGCCGAGAACTCCCCCACACCCTCGAAGACGGAGATCAGGTCCACCACTCTGCCATTGGCCATCTTCCCCGCAGCCATGGGCCCACCGCTGACATAGATGCTGGGGATGTTCAGCCGCATGGCGGCCATCAGCATCCCGGGGACGATCTTGTCGCAGTTGCCGATCATGACCAGCCCATCGAAGCAATGGGCCAGCGCCATCGTCTCCACAGCATCGGCGATCAGCTCCCGGCTGGGCAACGAGTAGCGCATCCCAGCGTGGCCGTTGGCGATGCCATCGTCCACGCCGATGGTGTTGAACTCGAAGGGGACGCCGCCGGCCTCCCGGATGG
>CAZXXV010000542.1:0-2922 GCA_964644725.1 uncultured bacterium | reverse complement strand
AACTCCCGCGCCTCACGAGAGCGCCGGGAACGCCCTGAGCAATCCGACCAGAGAGGCCAACTGGATACATCAATGTCCTCCCCACAGCCCGGAAAGATTCGCGTGCGGTTTGCTCCCAGTCCCACCGGCTTCCTGCATGTCGGCGGCGTGCGCACGGCCCTCTACAACTGGCTGTTCGCGCGGGGACAGCATGGCACCATGATTCTCCGAATCGAGGACACCGATGTGGAGCGCTCGACGGAGGAGGCGGTGAGGGCGATCCTGGACGGGCTGCGCTGGCTGAAACTGGATTGGGATGAAGGCCCGGAGGTGGGCGGGCCCGTGGGCCCCTACCGCCAATTGGAACGATACGCCCTCTACCGGGAGCACGCCCAGCGCCTGGTGCGGGAGGGCAAGGCGTATCCTTGCACCTGCACGGCGGAGGAATTGGCCGCACGGCGCATGGCCGCCCTGGCCGCCAAGCAGGCGCTGCGCCACCTCTGCCCGTGCCGCGAGCAGGGCCCGGCGACCGGGCGGCGGCAGGCCATCCGCTTCCATGTGGCGGCGACGGGCAAGGTGGTGTGGGACGACTTGGTGCAGGGGCGGATCGAGGTCGCTGCCGACGAAATCGATGACTTCATCATCCTCCGGTCGGATGAGCGTGAGACGCCCGTTTACAATTTTGCGGCGGCGGTGGACGACGCCCTCATGGGGGTCACCCACGTGGTGCGGGGCGCCGATCACATCCCCAACACCCCCCGACAGATCCTGCTGTATCAGGCGCTCGGGTATCCGCTGCCGGCTTTCGGGCACATCCCGCTCGTGCTCGGGACCGACCGGGAGAAGTTGAGCAAGCGCCACGGGGACGTGGCCCTGCACGAGTATCAGGCGAAGGGGTACCTGCCCGAGGCCATGGTGAACTACCTTGTGCGGCTCGGCTGGGCGCACGGGGACCAGGAGGTCTTCACGCGGGAGGAGTTGATCGAGGCCTTCCGTTTGGAGAAGGTAGGTGCTGCACCGGGCATCTTCGACCGCGCCAAGCTGGACTGGCTGAACGGCCTGTGGCTGCGGGCCACGCCGCCAGATCGCCTGGTGGAGTTGCTCGGGCCCTTCTGGGGCCCGGCCGGCGTGGACGTCCGGGCCGTCGAAGCCCGGGGCCGGGACTGGGTCGCCGGGGCGGTGGGGCTCTTCGTGGAGCGGTCGAAGACCCTCTTCGAGCTGGCGCGGTCCATGGCGTTCCTGTTCGCGCCGCCGAGCGCGCGCGACCCCAAGGCGGCGGAGAAATTCCTCACCGCAAAGCATTTGGCCAACCTGGCAGAGGTGCGCCGAGTGGCGGCGGAGACCTCGGACTTCTCGGCCGAGGGGTTGGAACGGCAGGTACGCGATCTTGCGGAAAAGAGCGGCAGCAACCTGATTGATTACGCGCAGCCGGTCCGGGTGGCCCTGACCGGCACCACGGTCAGCCCGCCGCTTTTTCCTGTCCTGGCGTTGCTCGGGCGGGAAACCGTGCTGAATCGCCTCGCTCAGGTGCTCGGTTCAGGCTAGGACGCTGGGACGCTGGGAGGCTTTAGGCCTTCAAGCCTCCGAGCTTCCTCGCCTCCCAGCCGCAATGCTCGTTAGGAAGTGGAGGTGAAGGGGTGCTGACGAACCATATCGTGGACGGGTTGAAAGAAAAGCTGGCGAACCTGGAGCGCGAGCTCAAGGTTGACATCCCGGAGCGGATCAGGCAGGCGCGTGAGCTGGGGGACCTCCGCGAGAGTGGCGAGTACGAGACGGCCAAAGATCGCCAGGGGTTCCTCCAGGCTCGGATTGCTTTTCTCAGAGGACGGATCGCCGAGCTGTCGAATATCGACCTGTCACGGGTGCCGCGAGATCGGATCGCCTTCGGGGCCACGGCGCACCTCACGGATCAGGAGACGGGAGAGGAGCGGAGCTACCGGCTGGTCGCCTCGGAAGAGGTGGATACCGGACGCGGATGGATCTCGCCCGGCTCGCCGGTGGGGCAGGCGCTGATCGGCCGGCGGGAGGGCGATTCGGTGGTGATCCGGACGCCGAACGGCAGCCGGCGGTACGAGGTGGTCCGCGTGATCACGCTGCACGATGAGCTGGTAACGGAGACGGAGGGCCAATGAACAGACAAGCGGCCTGGGAGCTTCTCACCGAATACACGAAGAACGAAAGCCTGCTCAAGCACGCCCTGGCGGTAGAGGCGGCCATGCGTGCCTACGCCGGGAAGTTCGGCGGGGATCCGGACGAGTGGGGCGCCGTGGGCCTCTTGCACGACTTCGACTACGAGCGATATCCGAGCGCCGAAGCCGGCCATCCGTTCAAGGGCGCCGAGGTCCTGCGGGAGAAGGGGTACCCGGACTTCGTCGTCAAGGCCGTCCTGTCTCATGCCGACTATTCGGGCGTGCCGCGCGAAACGCCTTTGGAAAAGGTGCTCTTTGCTTGCGACGAGCTCTGCGGCTTCATCACGGCGGCGGCCCTGATCCGCCCGACGAAAAGCATCCTGGACCTGGAGGCCTCTTCCGTCCGCAAGCGGATGAAGGACAAGGCCTTCGCCCGGCAGGTCAGCCGCGAGGACATCATCAAGGGCGCGGAACAGTTGGGAGTGGACCTCAACGAGCACATTGCCTTCGTCATCCAGGCGATGCGGGGCGTGGCCGACGCCCTTGGACTGCGCGGGAGTACCGCGAATTGAGCGCGTGGGAGAGGAGAGCAAGGGAGTTGGGCAGCACGGGAGCAGGGGCATAGGCAGGCGAAGATGGGAGATCGCTCACCTCTGGACCCGCGCACCCCTGCACGAAAACGCACCCCAGCCCCTCTGCGCGCGTGCGTTTGCCCTTGACAAACAGGGGGGGATGGCCGATACTTCCGTTGTCCAAAGGCGACGCCTTTGGATTTTCTTTTCGAGTACGGTGCGGGGTCGTCCAACGGTAGGAC
>CAZXXV010000541.1:0-2944 GCA_964644725.1 uncultured bacterium | reverse complement strand
GCGAACGAAGCGGCGCGAGCGAACGTGTAGCCTAAGTTTCGCGCCGCTGAGTAGCTCTGGCTGCATCACGAGGCGGACGCAATGGTAGGGGGCCGCGAGGCAACTCTGCCGAAAGGGCGATGGCCGCCAGTGGCGAAAGGGATTACGGTTCGGAGCGGCCTTCCAGGCCGTACTTTTTCATCTTGTAGCGCAGGACACGCTCGCTGATGCCCAACTCGGCCGCGGCCTGGGTCTGGACTCCACCGTGCCGTTCCAGCGCGGCACGGATGGCCTGCCGCTCGATGCTGGCCAGAAGGTCCGGGAGGCGGCGGGCCTCGGACTCGACCGGGCCCCGCTCGCCTGGTCGCAGAGCCACCGGCAGATCCTCGAGGTCGATCACCTGGCTCCGGCAGAGGAGGACCGCTCGCTCCACGATGTTCTCCAGCTCGCGCACATTCCCCGGATAATCGTAGCGCAGGAGCGCATCTCGCGCCGCGGCCGTGAGGCCGGTCACCTCGCGCCGGTTCTTCTGGATAAACTTCCGGAGGAAATGATCCAGGAAGGCCGGGATGTCCTCCCGTCGTTCCCGTAGCGGCGGGATCTGGATGGTCACGACGTTCAGCCGGTAATACAGGTCCTCGCGGAATGTGCCATCCCGCATGGCCTGCTCCAGGTCGCGATGGGTCGCCGCCAGGATGCGCACGTCCACCTTCAGCGTCCGGGTGCCGCCCAGCCGCTCGAACTGCCGCTCCTGGAGGACCCGGAGCAGCTTCACCTGAAGGGCGGGGGACAGGTCCCCGATCTCGTCCAGGAAGATCGAACCGCCGTCCGCTAGCTCGAACCGGCCCTTGCGCTGGGCCACGGCGCCGGTGAAGGCCCCCTTCTCGTGGCCAAAGAGCTCGCTCTCCAGCAACTGCTCGGGCAGGGCGGCGCAGTTCAAACTCACCAGCGGGCCGGCGGCCCGCGACGAGTTGAAGTGGATCGCCCGCGCGATCAGCTCCTTGCCGGTGCCGCTCTCGCCCCGGACGAGCACCGTCGCGTCCGAGGGCGCAACCTGCTTCACCAGCCCCAGGACCTCTTGCATCCTTCCGCTCTCGCCGATGATCCCTTCCAGGCGGTGCCGCTCCACCAGGTGGGCCTGGAGGTCGCGCACCGCGCTCTGGAGGCGGACCTGCTCGCTCACCCGCCCGATGCGCAGCAGGAGTTCCTCCAGGTCCAGCGGCTTGGTGATGTAGTCCGCGGCCCCTTCCTTCATGGCCTGGACCGCCGTCTCCACCGTCCCGTAGGCGGTCACCAGGATGAAGGGGATCTCGGGATTCACGGCCTTGACGCCGCGCAGGAGCTCGAGCCCCGACATGCCCGGCATCTTGAAGTCGCTGATGACCAGGTCCACCCGCGTGTCTTTCAGGCGGCCGAGGGCCTCGGCCCCGCTGCCGGCCAGGAAGACCTCGTGCCCTTGCTTCTTCAGGAAGCCGCCGATCAGCTCGCGCTGGGACGTCTCATCATCCACGATCAGGATGCGGAGGGAATCCATCGGCAAAGGCACCTCACTCACAACACGGTCGCCATTCGCCAACACGCAAAGGACACCCGGTCTGGCCTGAGGTTCTCATGAATGACCAATGACGCAATGACCAATTACCAATGAGATGCGAGGGTCGCAAAGGATCAGCCCCAGGTGCTTCATGGCGTACCGGGTACCCAGCGCTAGCGCTGGGTGTCCTTGGCGGTTGATGCCGGCTCGACGACAGGGAGCACGACCACGAACGTGGCCCCCGACCCGGGGCGGCTCTCCGCCTCGATGCTGCCGCCGTGCTCCTGGATGATCTTGTGGGCCAAGGCCAGCCCCAATCCCGTCCCGCCCTCCTTGGTGGTGAAATACGGCTCGAAGATCCGGTCGAGATGCTCTGGGGGGATGCCCGGCCCGCTGTCCGCCACGGCGATGCCGATGAAATCGCCGGTGTCAATTGGTCGAGTCGTCGAGTCGTCAACTCGGTCCGACGAATTGACCATTCGACCGCTTGACCGTTTGACCAGCGCGGCAGTGACGCGCACGGTCCCGCCGTCCGGCATGGCCTGGATCGCATTCAGGAGAAGGTTCATGAAGGCGTGGGTGAGTTGCTGGCGGTTCATGCGGACCCGCGCCTCCTCGAGCGTGAGGTCGGTCACGATCCGGATCTTTTGCGCCGACGCCTGCGGGGACAAGAGCGTCAGCAGCTCCTCCAGGACGGGCGCCAACGGCTCCTCGGTCAGGATCAGCCGTGATGGCCGTGCCAGGGTCAGGAACCGGTCCACGATGGCGTTGAGCCGACCCACCTCGGTCTGCATGATCTCGGTAAATCGAACGTACTCGGCTCGGGCCTCCGTCTCCGGGGGGGCAAACTCCATGCGCAGCCGTTGCAGGCCGATAGAGATGGCGTTGAGAGGGTTCCTGATCTCGTGCGCCACGCCTGCCGCCAGGTTGCCCACGGCGGACAGCCGCTGTTCACGGGCCACAACTGCCTCAAGAGCACGGCGCTCTGACAGGTGCCGCGCCTGGATCCAGAAGATCGCTACGGCCCCCACGATGCCGACGACGAGCAGGCCGAGGCTGTAGGACAGGATGCCTCGCTGGGCCTGCCGCGCCACCCCGGCCAGGCCCTCCGTGCCGAGGTCGAGACGCACCAGGCCGGCCTGCTTGTTTTCGAGGGTGAAGGGCTTCACGACTTCGTACACCTCGCGGCCATCGGCCAGCCGTTGCCGGCGCCCTTTCACCGTGCCCGCCTGCCACGCCTCGCGCAGGAAGCTGTCTTCCTCCCGTCGGCCCACCTCGGCCACATCGCTGCTCGCCAGGACGGTGAGGTCCCGGTCCAGGAGGGCCACCGCCGCCACCCCGGATTGTCGCCCGAGGTCTTCGACCAGGTGCTCCACACCGATCTCGCGCCGGAAGTTTAGCAGGTACTCGGCGTCGGCGTGGACGGCGATG
>CAZXXV010000540.1:0-3027 GCA_964644725.1 uncultured bacterium | reverse complement strand
CCTTCCCGCGCACGTCTGCGAGCGCCTGCGTGTGCGCGGCGTCCATGTGGACGGCGTGTTTGCGGAGTATGCTGCGGTGGGGGTAGAGAGGATCCATCCCGTGCCCGAGGGGATCCCGGACCGCTTCGCCGCAGCCGTAGAGCCCTTGGCCGTCGCGGTGCACGTCGTCCGGCGCGCTCACCCGAGGGTGGGCGATGCAATTATGGTGGTGGGGGCCGGACCCGGCTGCGGGGACCTCACCAAAGGATTCGCCCGGGTCCGCTGCGACACCTGCCGGCACGAATACCTCCTGGCCTTCCTGTTGGCGCGCAGCGGAAATCCCGCTGGAAGCGGGACAAGGGCCGGTACTTCTGCCCCTCGTGCCACCAGAAACGGGTCCTCCAATTCGGGGCCTGGGTGGCCGAGGAGGTCCTGGCCCCGGTCCCGCGCCGCCAGTACGTCTTCACCGTCCCGAAGGTGCTGCGCATCTACTTCCGCTTCCGCAAGGATCGGCGTCTCCTGGGAAAGCTCAGCCAGTGCGCCGCGGACGCTCTGAAGACCCTCTTCCGCACCGCCTGCAAGGATCCGACAGCCGCCCCCGGGATCGTTGCCGTTTTCGTTGCCGCGGGGCGTCACCGCATAGCGCCGCAGCGTGATCCCACCCAGCCAAACGGTCTCGGGCGTCGGGGTCTGCCCCGGGTGACCCCCCGCCAGTCCCCTGGCCGGTCCGTCCCCGCCGCCACCAGTCCCCGCAGCGATCTATTGCCTTGACAGCCCTCCCCGCCTGTGGCAGGCTCGCGTCGTTCTCGGTCAGTGTCCGGGTTGCCCGGCCTCGCGAGCGTTGCCGTCCGGCGCAGCCCAAAAGCAAATTCCTATCACCCAAATTCCTATCACCATCACCCCACAACTACACCGACTACCTCTTCCTCCACGGCCTCTCGGTCGAGTCGGCGGAGGCCTTGGCGGAGCGCTGGCACCGGCGCATGCGCCAAGAGTTGGGGATCGCCGGGCGAGGACTCGCCGGAGCTCGGTCGGATCTTCGACCAGGGCTACCGGGGCTCCCGGTACAGCTTCGGCTATCCGGCCTGCCCAAACCTGGAGGATCAGGCCAAGCTGTTCGAGCTTCTGCAGCCGGAGCGGATCGGCGTCGAGCAGTCCGAGGAGTTCCAGCTTGAGCTCGAGCAGTCCACCTTGGCCATCATCGTCCATCACCCGGAGGCCAAGTACATTACGATTACGTGAGCGTGGACGCGGTCCCCGGAATGCCAACGCCCCGGCCGCCAGATGGCGGCCGGGGCGTTGGCATTTGAGTGTGACCCGCCTAGAGCTTGAGGCCCAGGGGGTTGTCGAAGATCGTCCAGGCGGCGAAGTAGACGAACAGGATAACCGCCCAGACTATGTTCGCGACGACGATCCAGCGCGCCGGCTTGATGGGGGCGGGCAGGAGCTTCCAGTTCAGGTACACGATCCCCAGGGTCAGGCTCGCGTGGACCGCCACGCCTGCCCAGTTGATGATGACCCAGAGGATGTACGGGGTCCGCATCCAGACGGTGATCATCCCGACGCCACAGAGGATCCCCAGCATCAGGAAGTACCAGAAGCGGTACGGGCGCCCCCCCGCCTCTGTCTCGACGATGACGGTGTCCGCGAACATGCGGGCGATGCCGTCGTAGACCGAGAACTGGGAGTCGAACAGCGCGAAAATCAGAACGATGCAGAACAGGACGAACCCGACCTGACCGAAGGCCGACTTGAAGATCTCGGCCAGGATGGTGGCGATCTTGATCCCGGAGGGGACCTGCATCTTGTAGATGGTGGCCGCGGAGTAGCCCGCCAGACTGGCGAAGTAGGTGAACAGGATTCCGCCCAAGATGATGAAGAATATGGCCAGGCTCACGGTGTTCATCTTGAGCCAGGCCCGGAACTTCTCCACCTCGCCCGGGTTGTCCGTGTCGAAGATGTAGCCGGTGCGGCGGATCTCCTCGGCCGGCGCGGTGAGGCCGGTGACGTGGCCGAAGTACTGGGCCATGCCCATGCCTTTCTCGCGCACCCAGTAGGTGTGCCAGAAGTTCCAGAACCCACCGGCGGGCTGGTTCAGGAAGGGCCCGACGGCGGTCAGGGTGATGCCAGCCGGGATCAACGTGTCGAGGCCCACCCAGCCCTTGGTCACGACGCCGACGGCCTCCCAGTTCGTCATCCAGATGGTGAGGAAGCCGAGGCCGGCCGTCGCGATCACGAACGCGGCGTACATGATGTACTCGAGGGTGTTGTACACGCGCTTGCTGGCGGCGAAGACGAAGAACACCAGACCCAGGGCGGCCATGCCCACGTACTGCCAGGTGGCGATGCCGAAGAGGGCCGCCACGCCGGCCGCCGCGCCGCCGATCCAGGCCGGCCAGCCTTGCTGGACGATACAGAGGATGGCCGTGGCCCAGCCCCAGAACTTGGCGGGCTTGAGCCGCGTGAAGCCCTGGAGGGTGGTCTCGCCCGTGGCGATGGTGTAGCGGGCGATCTCGTTGTTCATGAGGAGCTGGAAGAAGCAGGAGACGACGTACAGCCAGTAGATCCCGGTCCACTTGTTGGCGGCGACGTAGCCGGCCTGATAGGCCTCGAAGCCGCCGACGGAGAGCGCCCCCAGGATGACCGCCGGGCCCGCCCAGGCCATGAGGCCGCCCATCGACATGGGAGGCGGCGCGGGCATGTCTCTGACCTCCCATGGCGCCTTGAGGTCGCCGCCTGGAACGGTTCGAACCGCTTGACTCTTCTGTTCTGCCATCGCTCTACCTCCTGTGAGGGGGGGACGTGAGATAGAAATCGGACACGCCGTTTCACGCGGAAGGTCCTGCCTAGGGGAGCGATTGGTGAAGAGACGGTGGAATCAAAAAAGATGTTCGTTAGGGGGCTGGGCGGAGGATCGTCTTTGGCCGCGAAGAGAGAGGCGAAACTGTCTTTCGACCCGGGAACCAAACCATCGTTTTCCGCGGGATGCTCACTCATTATCTTCCCCCATACCTCTTCCGTCACAAGTTGTCAATAGCCAAATGCTGC
>CAZXXV010000539.1:0-3031 GCA_964644725.1 uncultured bacterium | reverse complement strand
GCCGGGGCGTCGAAGGGCATGTCCACAATGGTCGTGACGCCGCCCGCGGCTGCTGCCGCAGTCGCGGCAGGCACGCCCTCAAATGGCGTACTGGCGCAGTGGACGTGGGCGTCGATGAACCCCGGGAAGATCAGGAGGCCCGCAGCATCCACGCGTTCCCGGGCGGGCGGGGCGTAACCCGGCTCGAACCAGCCCGCGATGCGCCCGTCGCGCACCCCGAGACCCACTCCAGGGATCGCCTGACCATCCCACACTGCATCCCCTGTGATGAGAAGATCGAGCATCGTGAGATCTCCATCGCTGACGCAGGCTCATGTGTAGTAGATCATAGGCTCTGTTGGCGTGTCAAGGCCGCCCGCAGGCCCCCGCTCGGCTCGACGAAACGACCCACCCCATTGGGACGCTGTGGATGTCCCACTCACAATTTCAGAACACTTCCAGGCCACGTGTTCGGGGCACCAACCCTGTCGGCAGAAGGGAGGGCTGAGGGCATACTATCCGCGAGAATCCGGCGTTCCCGGAGGGACTCCGGGCGTCTGGTCGCCAGGCCATTTGCCTTGACTTTGCCTGACCTCGATTGTACCCTCACGTTCGCTTCCGATCGGAGGCCAAGCACAAATCGAGCCGTAGGAGTTCAGTGAATGTTCGGCATCGGCATGCCGGAACTCATGCTGATTTTCGTCCTCGCCCTCTTGGTCTTCGGGCCGAAGGAGCTGCCCAAGATCGCGCGAACGATCGGCAAGGCCATGGGGGAACTCCGGCGCGCCTCCGACGAGCTGCGCGACGGCATCCAGCGCGAGATTGACCTCGCGGAACGTGGGGAGGAAACGCCGACTCCCTCCCCGGAGGCAGTTCCCACCACCACGCTCGCCGAGGCGACTCCGCCTGCTCAAGACGGAGAGCCGAGCCTGACCCCGGTGGGCGAGCCAACGGAGACCAGCGGGACACCACCCGAGACCGTCGCGGCAGAGGCGCCCGCAGAGACGATAACCCCCGCTCCGGGGGAGCAGGCCAGCCAGACCACGGCCGAGGAAACGGCCGAAACCGCCACGGCCTCGGCCCCACCTGAAACCAGCGAGGCGAAGGGAGCCCCGGAAGCACCTGTGGAGCACCGACCGCAGGCCGAGGCCGCGTCCCGCGCTACCGCCCAGCCCGTTGAGACCCGGAATGCCTGACGACGCCAAGATGCCCTTCCTGGCGCACCTGCAAGAGCTTAGGAAGCGATTGATCGTCTGCTTCTCCGCCATCGGCATTGCTTTCCCTCTCGTCTTTTACTTCCGCACGACCCTCCTCGAACTGCTCCAGTGGCCGCTGATGACCGACGTCGTCATGGGACGGCTCTTTCCCTTCGTTGGCTTTCGCCACAAGCCGCCCATTGCCAAGCTCACCGCCCTCGGCCCGGCCGAGACGCTGTGGACCCACTTCAAGGTCGCCTTCATCGCCGGGCTGTTCGTGGCCCTTCCCGTCGTTCTCTACCAGATCTGGAAGTTCATCGAGCCCGGGCTCTATCCTAAGGAGCGGCGCTTTGCCCTGCCCTTCGTGATCCTGTCCACGATCTGCTTCTTTCTCGGGGCCATCTTTTGCTTCCTCATCGTCCTGCCGCTCGCGCTGCAATTCCTCCTGACCTTCGACCCCTCGATCCAGCAGATGCCCCGGTTCAGCGAGTACGTGGACTTCACCTTGAAGTTCCTCCTGGCCTTCGGGGTGATCTTCGAGTTGCCGCTCGCTATGACCATCGCAGCACGCTTCGGGCTGGTCACTCCGCAGTTCCTAGCCCGGAACCGGAAATACGCCATCCTGGTCAACTTCATCATCGCCGCCATCCTCACCCCCACCCCGGATATCTTCAACCAGAGCCTGATGGCCCTCCCCATGTGCCTGCTCTACGAGGTCGGGATCGTGGCCGCGAAAATCGTGGCCCGCCGATCCAAGCCCGCCGAAAGCTAACCTAGCCGCTCGGATTCAGGCATAGCGAGACGTTTCGGCAGGCGACACGGACCTTGACCGGTCTTTACTTACGCGGACCGTTGTTGAGGGGGCAACTCGCGCTACGCCTGTCGCGCGATTTCTTGCAGGAAGAACCAGTGGAAGCGGTGATCGGGGGTGAGTTCAGGGTGGAAGGCGGTCGCCAGGAGGCGGCCCTGGCGAGCGGCCACGGGAGTGCCGTCTGCGAGGCGGGCCAGTACTTCGACCGCGGGACCGACGTCCTCAATGATGGGGGCGCGAATGAAGACCGCTCGGTACGGAGGATCTCCTAGGGCGGATACATGGAGATCGGCCTCGAAGCTGTCTACTTGGCGGCCGAAGGCGTTCCGGCGCACGCCAATGTCCATGGCCTCCAGGGCGGGGACGCCGCTGGCGTCCAGCCGTTTGGCCAAAAGGATCATCCCGGCGCAGGTACCCCACATGGGGAAGCCATCGGCGGCCATTTTCCTGAGCGGATCTAGCAGATTTGACGTCCGCATGAGTCGGACGATGGCCGTGCTCTCGCCCCCCGGAATGATCAGACCGTTCAATCCCTCCAGGTCCTTCGGAAGCCGCACTTCAGGAGCGGCTGCCCCCAGGCGCTCTATGACTTCCCGGTGTTCCCGGAAGTCACCTTGCAGAGCCAACACACCGATCGTGGCCACGGTGAATGACCAATGACAAATGACCAATGCGTTCTCCCCTCACCCTGTCCCTCTCCCCCGGGTACCCTCTGGGTGTGGGGAGAGGGGAGGGAGAGGGGAGATTTGGCCATTGGTCATTGAGAATTGTCTCCCTACCAGCCCCGCGTTGCGAGGTGTTCCTCGGGCTTCAGCGTGCTTAGCTCGATACCTCGCATGGCTTCTCCCAGTCCCCGGGAGACTTCCGCCAGGATCCTCGGGTCCTTGAAGTGCGTCGTGGCCTGGACGATGGCCTTGGCGCGGGAGGCAGGATCGGCCGACTTGAAGATGCCGGAGCCGACGAACACCCCGTCCACCCCGAGTTGCATCATCAGGGCGGCGTCGGCCGGCGTGGCGATTCCGCCCGCGGCGAAGTTGACGACGGG
>CAZXXV010000538.1:0-3057 GCA_964644725.1 uncultured bacterium | reverse complement strand
CGTCCCTTCGTCCGACTGCTTTTCGACCGGACGGGGCGCCGGTTGGCCGAAGAGCAGGATGTGGACCTCACGGAGCGGGATCCCGGCACAGGTCAGTTCCGCCGGACCATCATCATGGCCGTCGATCCCGCCAGCAAGAACTTCGACGTGGCCAAGTACCTGCAGGAGCGGGGAGAGGCCGCGGGTTCACCGTCAGCCGGGTAGGTCTCCTTCCGCTTCCAAGCGGCCCAGGGCGGTCGCCGCCCGTCGTCTCACGCCCGGATCCGGATCCTCCAGGAGGGCAGCCAGCTCGTCTGTCGCCTTCGCGTCCCCAAACCGCTCCAGCACCTCGATCACCTTCCTCCGAAGCTCCGGGTCAGGATCCTGCAGTTGCGCCAACAGCGCCCCGGTCAGGCGCCGGTCCTCGAAGTTTCCCAGCGACTCGACGGCCAGCATCCGGACATCGTGATCCGGGTCATCCAGCATCTCCACCAGCGGCCCGATGGCTCGAGGATCACAACGAAGGCCCAGAAGGTGCACAGCCGTCGCACGGAGGTCGGGGCGCGCGTGGCCCAGGGTCCGGATGAGGCCGCCCAGGGCGCGCTCGTGGCGCAGCTCGGCGAGGACGTGGAGGGTCCGCATCACGGTGCCGGGGTCGGGGGAGTCCAGGGCGGCCAAGAGGTCGTCCAGCAGGCGATACGTATCCAGCCGCTCCAGGCTTTCTGCGGCGGCCTGGCGGACGGCGGGGTCCTCGTCGTTCAGGTGGCGGCTCAACGCTTCCAGGACCGCCTCGTTCACCTCAGCCATGGGTTCGCCCTCCCGAGCGCGCTCTCCGCGCTCTCTGGCCCTGCGGTTGAGTTGCGCCAGCAAGTGTAGTAGGATCGCACAGTCACTGTCAAGGAAACGGGCGTAGCGATCCACAGGCCTGCGAGGCAAGGGGTGTCCGCTGAAAACGGGCCCAGGGGATTGTCGCAACGTGCAGGTCCCCGAGGGTTCGCTGTGAGATTGCGTCCCGAACTCTGAGGAGAGGCATGCGGCGATTCCGTCTGGCAGTGGCCCAGGTGGCACCGATCCTGGGCGACGTGGACAAGAATCTCGCCCTGCATGAGAAGATAGCCCGAGAGGCCATCTCCCAGTCGGTCAACCTGCTGGTCTTTCCCGAGCTTTCTCTCACCGGTTACTTCCTCAAGGATCAGGTCCCCTCCGTCGCCTTGACGGCGGAGGACCCGGCGCTCGAGACCCTGCGGAACCTGAGCCAGCGGGTGGCCATGGTGGTGGGCTTCGTGGAGGAGGCGCCCGGCCACCGGTTCCACAACGCCGCCGTCTACCTCGAAGGCGGCGAGATCCGCCATATCCACCGCAAGGCCTACCTGCCCACCTACGGCATCTTCGACGAGCAGCGCTACCTGGCCGCCGGGGGACGCATCCGGGCCTTCGACACCGCCCTGGGCCGGATGGCCATCCTGATCTGCGAGGATCTGTGGCATCCCTCGGCGGTGGGGATCGCGGTCTGGGACGGCGCCGAGATCATCCTCTGTCCCTCGGCCAGCCCGGGGCGGGGCCTGGGCCAAGCGGAGCCGTTCCAGAACAGCACCACGTGGGAGCGCGTCATCCGCGCCTACGGGGACCTGTTCACCTGCTTCGTGGTGTACGCCAACCGGGTGGGCTACGAGGACGGCGCCTGCTTCTGGGGAGGATCGGAAGTGGTCGGCCCCACGGGAGCCTCGCTTGCCAAGGCGCGCTACCTGGAAGAGGACCTGCTGGCGGTGGAAGTGGACCCGGGCGCCCTGCGGCGAGCGCGGGTTGCCAATCCCCTCCTGCGGGACGAGCGGCTGGAACTCACCCTGCGTGAACTCCAGCGGCTCATCCGGGAGCAGGGGCAGATGCCGGAGCAGGCGGGCGGGGAGCCGGGGGGAATAGCCCATGGTTGACCTCCGGCTTGATTGCGATACCGTCCGCAGGATCCTCACCGGCTTCATTGAAAACGAGGTGAGGAAAGCAGGTTTCGAGCGCGTCGTGGTCGGCGTTTCCGGCGGGGTGGACTCAGCCCTCTCTGCCTCCTTGGCTGCGGAGGCGTTGGGACCCCAGAACGTCTGGGCTATCCTGATGCCCTACCGGACCTCCAGCCCCGAGAGCGTCGAGCACGCGAGGCTGGTGGTGAGCACCCTGGGCATCCACAGCCTGACCGTGGACATCACGCCCATGGTGGACGCCTACTTTGCCAGCTTCCCGGATGCGGATCATGTCCGGCGCGGGAACAAGATGGCCCGCGAGCGGATGACCATCCTCTTCGACCACTCGGCCCGGCTGGGCGGCCTGGTCCTCGGCACGAGCAACAAGACGGAACTCCTCTTGGGCTACGGCACGCTCTACGGCGACATGGCCTCGGCCATCAATCCACTGGGCGACCTGTACAAGACCCAGGTGCGGCAGCTCGCCTGGCACATCAAGGTCCCGACCGTGATCGTGGAGAAGCAGCCGAGCGCCGACCTGTGGGCGGGTCAGACGGACGAGGCAGAGCTCGGGTTCACCTACGAAGAGGTGGACAAGGTCCTGTACCTCCTCGTGGACCAGCGGTACGAGGTGGAGGATCTCGTCGCCGAGGGGTTCGACGAAAAATTCGTGCGAGCGGTCTATCACAAGGTCCAGGCCTCGCAGTACAAACGCCGACTGCCCGTGATCGCGAAGGTCTCGGCCCGGACCATTGACCGCGATTTCCGGTACCCGCGGGATTGGGGTCGCTGAACTGTCAACTGGTCGATTGGTCGATTGGTCAATTTGGAAGGGCGCGTTGCCTGTGACGAGTTGACCAGTTGACCACTCGACTATTTGACGCCGAGGTCAACCTGTCGATTGGTCCCAGCAGACGGTGAACGCCGGTCTGGACGTGACCATTTGACTAGTTGACTATTCGACCACTTGACCAACTAAGTGCTTCTGGCCATAATTACGGTGACGTATTTTCCCGACCCATCCTTCCGACCCCCTCTCCCCCGGGTACCCTTTGGGTGCGGCATCCCTTCTTGCACCCTCACCCCGGCCCTCTCCCATCCAGGGCATATGCGCTAACATAGCGTC
>CAZXXV010000537.1:0-3058 GCA_964644725.1 uncultured bacterium | reverse complement strand
GTGCTCGTAGTCCATCTGTTGACGGATGCGCTCTTTGACCTCGCGGCCTGCTAACTTCTCGCAGAGATAGAGCCCCAAGTCAATCGAAGACGTCACGCCCCTTGCCGTGATGACGTCTCCCTCGTCAACGATCCGCCGGTCCACGACGGACGAGCAGAATCTCCGAAGATCGTTGAAGGCGCTCCGGTGCGTCGTGGCGGCTTTGCCTTGCAGGAATCCCGCGGCGCCCAGGAGCAGTGCACCCGTGCAGACGGAGACCTTGAGCTTGCACGGGGTCGCCGTCCTCAGCCATTCCATGAACCCGGCATCGTCAACCAACTGCCTGGAGGCGAATCCCCCTGGCACGATGATCATGTCGTACGCGGGAAGAAGCTCGCCGACTTTGGTTGCCGTGAATTCAAGCCCGGCGCCATCCTTGACAGTCCTGGACCGCGCGCAAATCTCCCAGCAGAGGTCCGGCAGAAATCCCATGGTGTTCAGCCGGGTCACCGGATCGTACACCCCGATGAAATCCAGAGCGGTCATTCCGTCGTAGATGATGAACGCAACTCTCATGGCAAGAACCTCACTTCCATACCGTCCGCAGGGAGGTCAGCGGGAGGCCGAAGGTGTCCACCGCGTGCGAGGGGTCGCCCACACTGTCCGTCAGCAGGATGTCCACCATCGGACCGGGGAGGGCCGGAAGGGAAAAGCCAAGCAGCCGCGCCACCCAGCCGGGTATGTGCCTGATGGGGACACGGGGATTCCGGTTCAGCAATCGCACCAGGTCATCCAGCGACATCCGTTCGGGTCCGGCAAGGTCGTACGTCCCAGGCCGCCCGCCTCTCATCGCTGCCAGCAGGGCAGCCACCACATCGTCAAGGTAGACGGGCGCCACGACCTGTCGGCCGTTTCCCAGGACACTGACCCCCCTGCCCGGTTTCGCCAGCATCGCGCTCGCCGTCGGTCCCGGGGTGCCGGGAGGGCCAAGAATGTGGGTGCAGCGGAACACAACAAGCTCCTTGCCGCTTGCTGCCAGAATCCGCTCTGCCATGGCCTTGGTGCGGAGGTACAGGTTCTTCGACTCCTCGCTGGCGCCCACGTAGCTCAGGAAAAGGACGCGCTTGGCCCGTCCATCCTTTAGAGCGCGAACCACCGCCTCGGCTGTGGCCACATTGGCGGCCGGGTACGAGTTCCCTCTGATCGGGCGCACAGCCCCTGCCAGGTGCGTCACATAGTCTGCCGCCCTGAGGGCGGTCACAGCCTCGGGGGAGCCCAACGGACCCACCACCAGCCGGTGCGCGGACAGATCCACTGGCCGGCGGGTGAGGGCGACGGTCTGTTCCCCGCGCCCCCGCAGGCGGAGAAGTAGGGCGCGACCCACCTGGCCGTCCGCCCCCGTGACAGCGATCATTCCGACGTTGCCCTCACTCATGGGCGCTCCTGTTGTACCACCTCACCGTTCTCGGACAGCAGGCTGTTCCGCAAAGAACCTGGCGTACGTTCCGGAGAGCCACGGGTCATTCCGGATGAGCCGGGCGAAGTTCACCTGAACCGTCTGCGCGATGGCCTCGGCAGTGGTTCCCCGCAGCTCAGCCAACGCCTGGACGACATCCCCGATCAGGCGTGGCATCCCGGGGGTACCCGTGAGCCACTTTGCTCCCACGGGATTGTCCGTCTCCGTGAGCAGTTGGGCTGATGGGACTTCTCGTGCGATGGCGCGGATATGCTCCGAGTGGAGCACCTCGACACCGATCGTGAAGTACAACCCGTGGCTTATCATCTCTCGCAGTATGTCCAGAGACCCCGAATACCAGTGGATAATCGCCCGGTGAATGCCGTAACGGGCGAGGAGGCTCAGGGTCTCCCTTTCGGCACCTGAAGTGTGCAGGTTGACGATCTTGTCCTGCTCTTTCGCCGCTGCCAGGAAGAACTCGAACACCAGGCGTTGCGCGGGATACTGGGACGCATCGTCGACGAAGCGGTGGTCCAACCCGATTTCGCCGAGCATGGGACTGCGCTCGATCGCCTCCCGCAGCTCTTCCAGCCACTTGACATATTCGGGCGCGTTCCAGGGATGCACGCCGAAGGTGGGCAGGGCGAACTCGCATCGCTCACCGATCTCCAGGTTTCGCCGATACGAGGGAAGATCCATGGCAGTACTGATCGTCAGGATCCGGCGTTCCGCGATCTCCCCCAGCGCGGCATCCAGCGCATCGTCGTACCTGTCCAAATGCGCGTGAGCGTCAATGAGCATGCCTTGCTAGACCGGTCCGTGCCCTAAACAACAGTAAGAGGCGCCGAAAGCAGAGGGCGGCTCCTCACTCACGGACGACCGCGTACAACATCTGATCGATCGTCTGGCCGTCCTTGGCAACGCTCTTCCTCAAGCGGCCTTCGAAAGAGTAGCCTGCCTTCTCGAGCATCCGCATCGAGGCCGGGTTCTATTTGAAAACCCCCGCGTACACCCTGCACAGGTCGAAATTCCTGAAGGCGAAGTCTGTCATGGCGCGAATCGCCTCGGTACCGATGCCACGCCCCCAATAAGCCTCGCCCAGCCAGATGCCGATCTCGGGCGACCTGTGGAAGACGTCTGTCTGGAGATCGAGCCCGACCCCTCCAATCGCTTCCTCGCCGATCGCAATCGCGAAGTGGGTCTGAGGTGTTACCTCGGTGGCTTGACGGATCCAGCCTTCCGCATCAGATGCCGTGTACGGGTGGGGGAAGCGGTCCCTCAAGTTCCGCCACACGCGGCGATTGTTCGCGTGCCGGACCAGCGAAGGGATATCTTCCGGCCGCCAGTTCCGGATCACACCCTGCGTCAGAAAAAGTTCCAATTTCCCGTCCTCATATTGGAGTCAGGGTAGACGATCTCCATGGGCAAGCCCGTCGAATCCAGTTCGGGATGCTCGGGGAGCGACCGGAGAGACCCCCTCCCAAGCTTCCCGGCGACGGCCGCTGCGAGGGCGTCAAGGACATCGTCCCTTCCAACTTCCTGCCGTGCGAACGTGTCCAGGACGGAGGCGCTACTGTGCGGTGCGTAAGATAGGCGACAGGTCACCTGGGACCGCACAGTCCG
>CAZXXV010000536.1:0-3067 GCA_964644725.1 uncultured bacterium | reverse complement strand
ATGCTGGCGGCCGGCCTGACGGGGGTTTCGCTCGGCATCGTGGCAGGCGTGAGCACGGCCCGGATCTCCGGCATCATGATGCGATTGATGGACCTGCTGATGTCCTTTCCTCCGCTCCTGCTCGCGGTGGCGGTCGCCGCGGCGCTGGGAACGGGAACGCGCAGCATCATCATCGCGCTCAGCGTGGTGTACCTTCCGCGCATCGTGCGCGTCACCCGCGGCATCGCGCTCACCGTCGTCGCCCAGGAGTACATCGTGGCCGCCCAGGCGCTTGGGAGCCCCCGCTGGCGCCTGGTCCTCCGGACCGTTCTCCCCAACTGCCTCTCCGTCGTCGTGGTGCAGCTCAGTCTGTATTTCGCCGAGGTGCTGCTCGCCGAGGCGGCCCTGTCATTCCTCGGGCTAGGAGAGCCTCCGCCCACGCCGACCTGGGGCAACATCCTGCACGATTCCCAGAAATACATCCGGAACGCTCCCTGGATCGCCGTCTTTCCCGGCTGCGCCATCGCCCTGTCGGTCTTGGGGTTGAACCTGTTCGGGGATGCCGTCCGGGACGCCATGGACCCCCGCCTGCGGACGTAGTCGGTCTTGCCTCTTGTGGTGCCTTCCGGGTCTCCTCTGGAAGCCTACTCATTTGCCTCTTGCGGTGAATAACGGATCCAAGAAAGGTTTCGACTTGACAGGCAAGCGGGACTAATGGTAATGCTGTCTAGACAGCTAGACCAATTTGGATCAGGCAACCTGGACCTATGTCAGCGGAAACGCGGCTGGGGCATCACCGGGTTAGCCGTTCCTAGGAGTCATCATGAATCGTCACCTCAGGGCGCGAATTCCACGGTACGTCCGCGTTGCGGAAGCCCTGCGGGATCGACTGATCACTTCCTCTCAAGGCTCACCGTTTCAACTGCCTTCCGAGACGAAACTCGCAGAGAAGTTCAATGTTAGCCGGGAAACACTTCGGAGGGGGCTGGCCTTACTGCGCGAGGAGGGCCTAGTCTATTCGATGACGGGTCGCGGTACATTCGTGAGTCACGGCAGCAAACCCGTCGGTGTCCGGATCACCCAACCCATTCGAGAACCCTACGTTGCCGGCCGACCCAGCAAGCCAACTGTCCTGTCTCAAGGATTCGTGTCGGCACCGCGTCAGGTCGCGCAGGCCTTGGGCGTTCCGGCGAGCAGCACCGTCTACCTCTTCGAGATCCTTCGGACCATCAAAGGACGGCCCTTCCGACTGTGCCGAGTCTACCTGCCAGAGGACGTGGCCCGGAAGCTTGACCTTGAGATGCCACTGCGGCTAACGGTTTCCGAGAAGCTGGAGAGCGAGGGGGGGCTGCGGCTGATCCGTGCGCATCAGGACATTGTGGCGGACAGGATTCCCAAGGATGCAGCGAGGATTCTGAAGCTGCCCCCAGGCACCCCGGTCTTGCGGTTTCGGCGCACGTATTATCAGGACATGGGCCGTGCGGTGGAGTGCGCGGAGGAATACCAGAACTCGGAGGCGTTTCCCTATGAGGAGACGCTGATCCGTTCTCCTCGATAGATGACGGCTTTCCAGGTCCGACGAGGATGCTGGAATCTGGAAAGGGGGTGGGATTCTGAGAGCCAGGCTTGGCCGTTTCCGGCGGACGGTTGACTTGGCGGCGGGGGGACCACGCCGGGTATCCCCCACGGAGATGGATTTGGTCAAGACGCCTGATCGTGCGCCAGGAGGAGTAGCCATGAGACGCCTTGGAATTCTTACGATCAGCCTGTTTGCGCTGCTGATTGCAGCCTTCGTGGCCCCTGAGGCCTTCGGCCAGCAGCCGCGGCCTGGAGGCACCTTGACAGTCATCACGCCCTCCGATATCTCGACCTTGGATCCGCACCTCGGCCACGGGTTCTCCATCCGGGTCTACGCCCACATCTTTGAGCCACTCTTCCGGAAGGACGAGAAGGGGGTCCTCCATGGCAACCTCGCGGAATCCTGGCGCTTCCTCGACCCGAAGCGTCTGCAAATCACTCTGCGAAAGGGTGTGAAGTTCCACAGCGGGGCCGAGCTGACCGCCGAGGACGTCAAGTTTACCTATGAGCGGCAGCTCAACCCGAAAGACCGCGGCGTGGACTCACAGGTCATCAGCATGATCAAGACGCCGATCACTGTAGTCGACCGCTACACATTGATTATCGAGACGCACGAACCCAACGCGGCGCTCGTTGACACCCTGGCGAATTCCCTGGCGACGCTGATCCAGGACTCCGCTGAGGTCAAGAAGTGGGGCAAGGAGTTCACTCTGCACCCCTCCGGCACTGGGCCGTTCAAGTTCGTGGAATGGGTGCGGGGGCAATACATCAAGCTGGCCAAGAATCCCGACTATTGGGGCGGGGCGCCGTACCTCGATTTCCTGGTGTTCAAGGTGATCCCGGAGGAAGCAACCCGTGTCATGGCGCTGGAGAGCGGCGAGGCGGATGTCCTCTTCGAGACGCCGCCCAGTGGGATCAAGCCGTTACGCGCCAACCCCAGGATCAAGATGTTCAGGGTGCCGGCCCTTCGGGATGTGATGGTTCAATTCAACGCGCGGAAGGCCCCCACTGATGACGTCCGCTTCCGCCGGGCGCTGGCCCAGGCCATCGACGTCAAGAGCATCGTGGAAGAGATCGTGACCCCGGACTTGGGGATACTCTCAACGGGAACGTTCCCTCCAACCCTGTTCGGGCACTGCGATGTCGGCATGCCGGTCTACAACCCCGAGAAGGCCAAGCAGGGGTTTGCCGACCTCGGATACCGGCCAGGGAGGGGCGGGATTCTCGAGAAGGACGGGCGACCACTGGAACTCACTCTGGTCGTCAACCCGGCGCGCGACCCGCGGAACGGGGAGGTGTCCGAGGCCATCCAGGCCCAACTGCGGGCCTTCGGCGTCGATCTGAAGGTGCGGGCCTACGAGTTCGCCACCTACATGCGGATCCTGGCGGGCGCCGAGGGGGATTACAACCTGATATTCCATGGCTACGGCAATGCCTCGGGCGACGCCGATATCAAGGCGAGCTTCTTCCTGAGCGACTTCCTGCCACCCGCCGGCCAGAACAGCCCGAG
>CAZXXV010000535.1:0-3076 GCA_964644725.1 uncultured bacterium | reverse complement strand
AGATCAGCGTGGAGCGGCTCACCTCCAAGGGCCGGACCAGCGAGGCGCGCCTCCAGGATTACGTGCAGCGGCTGCAACGGCGCGGCGTCCGGGAGATTTCCATCGTCAGCAACGAGGAGGAGGTCATCGCCTCGTCTAACCCCCGTCGCGTGGGGGCCCGGGTGGATCCGAGGCGCAAGGACCTCCTCATCACGGCACGCCTGGGCGAGGAGAACGTGGGGGGCCTTGGCCAGAAGACGTACAACCTCTTCGTCCCCATCGTGGTGGGCAACCAGCGGAGCGGCTACATCCTGATCAGCATGATCCTGGACGACTTCGCCGAACTGGTCCGCGTCAATTTCATCAAGCGGCTCATCGCTACGATCCTCGTCTTCGCCGTCGGCAGCGTGGGCGCGGTTGCCCTGGCGTGGACCTACGCTAAGCCCATCTCCCGCGTGGTGGAGGCCGCACGCCGGGTGGCGCAGGGCCAGCTGGATGAGCGCCTGCCCACGAACCGCCGCGACGAGATCGGCGAGCTGAACCGCAGCTTCAATGAAATGGTGGAGCGCCTCCGGGAGAAGGCGGAGCTGGAGGCGCGCCTGCACCAGGCGGAGCGGCTGTCGGCCATCGCCCACCTGGCGTCGGGCATCGCGCACGAGGTGAGGAATCCCCTGAACTCCATCAGCCTGATCATTGACCATCTCGGGGCGCAGTTTGCCCCCGGGGCGCCCCCGGAGCGGGAAGAGTTCACGCGCCTGACGTCCATCATCAAGCAGGAGATCCACCGGCTGAACGCCATGATCGAGACCTTCCTGAAGTACGGCAAGCCCCTGGAGCTAACGCGGCAGCCCACCGACATCCGGACGCTCCTGGACGAAGTGCTGGAGGTGGCGGCCCAGAAGACGCAGGCACAACAGATCAAGGTGGAGCGGGACTACGCCGCCACCCTGCCGCGGGTCTGGGTGGACGGGCCGCACATCAAGACCTGCTTCCTGAACCTGGTGCTGAACGCGGTGCAGGCCATGACGCCCGGCGGCGGCACGCTGACCGTGGTCGCGCGACGCGTGTCGGGGCAATCCGGCAATCCGGCAACCGGGGAGGGACCAGAAGGCAGCAGGCAGAAAGCAGAAGGCAGTGAAAGCCGCGAACCTTCGGGGCTGCCTACTGCTTACTGCGTACTGCCCACTCCAGAATGGGTGGAGATCCGGTTCCAGGATACAGGCGTGGGGATCGCGCCGGAGCATCTTCCGCGCGTCTTCGAACCCTACTTCACCACCAAGGAGGTGGGGATCGGCCTCGGCCTGGCCCTCACCAAGCAGATCCTGGAGCAGCACGGCGCCCGCATCGAATTGACCAGCGAGCCGGGAAAGGGCACCGTCGCCCGGATCCAGCTTCCTACAGGAGCGCCCGGGACATGAGCAAGGGACAGATCCTGGTCGTGGACGACGAGGGGGCGCAGCGCGAGATCCTGCGGACCATCCTCACCGCCGAGGGCTACCGGGTGGAGACGGCCGGCAGCGCGGCCGAGGCGCTGGCCAAGAGCGGTCGAACCCGCTTCGACCTGGTGCTGACCGACCTCCGGATGCCGGGCACCGACGGCCTGTCCCTGGTGGGGCAGCTCACCAGGGAGGATCCACCGACCCTGGTCATCCTCATGACCGCCTACGGCTCCATGGACTCGGCCGAGCAGGCCCTGAAGCAAGGGGCCTTCGATTACCTGACCAAGCCGCTGGGGCGGGAGGAGCTGCTGCTGACCGTGGGCCGCGCCTTCGAGCGGATGCGGCTCATCCAGGAGAATCGGCTCCTCCGGCAGCAACTGGAGGAGCGGTTTCGGGTGGAGGGGATCGTCGGCAGCCACTATCGCATGCTGGAGGTCTTCGACAAGCTCCACAAAGTCTCCGGCAGCAACTCCACCGTCCTCATCAACGGGGAGAGCGGGACAGGGAAAGAGCTGATCGCCCGCGCCATCCACCGCCACAGCCCCCGGAAGGACCGGCCGTTCGTGGCCGTGAGCTGCGCTGCCATCCCCGAGACCCTGATCGAGAGCGAGCTGTTCGGATACGAGAAAGGGGCCTTCACGGGCGCGGCCAGCCGCCGCCAGGGGTTGTTCGAGGCCGCGGACAAGAGCACGCTGTTCCTGGACGAGGTCGGCGAGCTGAGCGCAAACGTGCAGGCCAAGGTGCTGCGCGCGCTGCAGGAGCGGGAGATCCGCCGGGTGGGCGGCCGCGAAGACCTGAAGGTGGACGTCCGGATCATCGCCGCCACCAACAAGGATCTGGAGGAGGAGGTCAAGCGGGGGGCGTTCCGGGACGACTTGTACTACCGGCTCAACGTGGTGAGCATCAACCTCCCGCCCCTCCGGGAACGGAGCACGGACATCCCGCAGCTGGCGGAGTACTTCCTAGCCCGGGCCTGCAAGGAAGCGGGGCGATCGCCCATGGCCATCACGACCGAGGCCATGCGCCTGCTCTTAGGCTATCACTGGCCGGGGAACGTCCGGCAGCTCGATACGGTCCTGCAGCGGGCGGTCCTCCTCTCGGATGGCCGAGCGATTGACTATATGGACCTGCCCATCGAGGTGCGCTTCTCGTCCCTGCCCCCTCGCGAAGCGGGCGCCGCCGCGTCTCCTGCGGGGGCAGAGGGCGCGTATCGCTACGTCCTTCCACCGCAAGGAGTTAACCTGGAAGAGGTCGAGCGGGAGTTCATCCTCCAGGCCATGGAGATGTCGGGAGGGGTGATTGCCAAGGCGGCAAAGCTCCTGGGGCTGAGCTACCGCACGCTCCAGTACCGGCTGGAGAAGTTCCAGATCCGCCGGGAGGGGGACGAGGCGACGGCCCAGACCGAGGGGCAAGAGGTGGAGTGAACCGGCATGGTGTGCCGCAGACGTGGGAACAAGCAACCGTTTAAGTGAAAGGGGGGATGTCATGGGAAGCGTGGTCAAGAAGCGCCGCAAGAAGATCCGCAAACATAAGTTCAAGAAGTTACTAAAGCGAACACGGCACCAGCGGCGGAAGGGTTGAGGTCCGCGTCTTGCCAAAGGGCCGGGACCCCGGAGAGGCCTTCCAGAACGGAAGGTTCTCTCCGGGGGGCCGGCCCT
>CAZXXV010000534.1:0-3081 GCA_964644725.1 uncultured bacterium | reverse complement strand
CCGGAGGGAACTGCTGAGGTCTCAGTGTACGGCGTGAGATCGATCGATCCCTCGCGGCTTCCTGGCGATCCGGCCCAACTCGGTGTACCGGGCTACCGAATGGGGCTGAGCGTCTCGCGCAGAGCGGATCCGGCTGCTCGCAAGGTGACGAAAGTGGCAACGTCCCCCATTATGAGTGGAATCTTATAATTTTATGGACGTCCCCCATTACCATTACAAGCGCCCCCCGAGGTTGCGAGTCCGGTTGGGGAGGGGAGGAAGAGGGGCCACCTGGGCCGGCCGCGGTCCACGGGGGAAAGGGTCGTTGCGCTGCCGGCGGGGGTTATGGTAGCGATGTTCCGTTTGGCCGTGGAAGGACGGGGTGGCAACGGGCGGCACGGGCCGCGGCCGGCCCCACAGGACTCAGCGATGAGGGCTGAGGACTGAGGGCCGGCTCCGACTCAGTCCTCAGCCCCTCAGCACTCAGTCCTCAGTCCTAAGCAGAGGAGGCGAACGATGAGTGCAGACCCGCACGCTCCTCGCGGCGGCGCGGTGGCGGCTCGGGGACCTGCGAGGATCACCCGGGCGGTCGTCGCCATGGTGGGGGTCGGGCTCTGGTTCGTTACGCAACGGCTGCTGGAGGCGCGCGGCTTCCCGCCGGGCATCGGCGACGGCCTGCACCAACTCCTTGCCCCCGCCAACGCGTGGCTGCTGGCCCACCAGCGGGCGACCGACGCGCTCCTCGCGGTGACCTCGGGCCTCATCGACGCGCTGGGATGCTTCCTCCTGCTCTCGGGGATCCTGGGGCGGAGCATCCGGCCGATGCTCGGCCTGATCCTCCTCTTCCTCCTCCGCCAGCTCACCCAGGCCTTGACCGGCTTGCCCGCGCCTGAGGGGATGATCTGGCACTCCCCGGGCGTCCCGGCCCTGTTCGTGACCTATGGGACCCAAAACGACTTTTTCTTTTCGGGCCACACCGCCATCGCCGTGTACGGCGCCATCGAGCTGGCGCGGCTCGGCCGTCCGTGGCTCACCGTGGCGGGGGCGCTGGTGGCGGTCCTGGAGGCGACGGCCGTCCTGGCGCTCCGGGCCCACTACACCATGGATGTGTTCGCCGCTGTCCTGGCCGCCGCCTGCGCCTCCAGGCTCGCGGCGCGGTGGGCACCATGGTGCGATCGAGCCCTGGGCGGCCACCCAAGTGCCGGGTAGAGGAAGGAGGACACCGGGTTGAACGGGGAGCGCCGGCACCCGCTCCGGGGGTTGCTGATCGTCCAGTTCCTGGGCGTGTTCAACGACAACGCCTGGAAGATCATGGTCGTCCTGCTGGGCATCCGGCAGGTCGCCGCCGGGCCGGGCGCGTCGGGCCCGGCCTTCGAGGCGGCGGCGCAGACCCAGGCGACCATCGCCTTCGCGGTGTTCGCGCTGCCCCTGATGCTTGTCTCGCTACCCGCGGGCGTCCTGGCCGATCGGCTGAGCAAACGGTCCGTCATCCTCCTGATGAAGGCGGTCGAGGCCGCGTTCATGGGGGCCGGCGCCGCCGTCCTCTTCTTCCACCCGTCGGGCGGGGCGCCCGCACTCGTCGTCCTCGGGCTCATGGGCGCCCACAGCGCGCTCCTCAGCCCGGCCAAGTACGGGATCCTGCCCGAGATCCTCCCCCACACCCGCCTCTCGGCGGGGAACGGCCTGTTCGAGCTGTGCAATTTCTTCGCGATCATCGCCGGCACGTCCGCCGGGGGGCTCCTGCTGGGCCCGGTGGGCGAGGCCACCTGGCTCGTCGGGCTGCTCCTCACCGCCCTCGCCGTGGTGGGCCTGGCGGCGGCCTGGGCCGTGCCCCGCGTCCCCCCCGCCCGGGCCGCAGGCGGCCTCGCCTCCACGGTGCGCGGCGCCTGGGCCAGCGTGCGGGCCGACCGCGTGCTGGGGCTCGCCGTCCTGGGATCGGTCTTCTTCTGGGCCATCGCCAGCCTCCTCGGCCAGGACATCCTCGTCTACGCCAAGGCCGTCCTGGGGCTCCGGGACACGGTCGCCGGCGGCCCCCTGGCCTTCGTCACGCTGGGGACCGGCCTGGGCGCCATCCTAGCCGGGACCCTCTCCGCGTCGAAGGTGGAGTACGGCCTCCTCCCCCTCGGCGCCATGGGCCTCGCCCTCTTCACCCTGCTCCTCGGCGCCCTGGCGCCGGGGCCCACCGGCACCCTGGCGCTCCTGGTCCTCCTGGGCGTCGCCGGGGGGCTCCTCGTCGTCCCGCTGAACGCCCTCATCCAGTGGCGCGCGCCGGAGGACCGGCGGGGCGCGGTCATCGCGCTCTCCAACGCCCTCGTCTTCGGCGGGGTCCTGGCGGGATCGCTCTGCGCGCAAGCCCTCTCCCGCGCTGGCCTCTCCACCCGCGGCATCCTGGTGGCCGCCGCCCTGGCCACGGCGGCGGGGACCCTCTGGGCGCTCCGGCTCGTGCCCGACGCGTTCCTACGCCTGGTGCTGGTGCTCCTCACCCACACCTTCTATCGCCTGGCGGTCGTGGGGCGGGAGCACGTCCCCGAGCGGGGTGGCGCGCTCCTGGTGCCGAACCACGTCGCCTTCGTGGACGGGCTGGTCATCATGGCCAGCCTCGACCGGCCGGTGCGCTTCGTGGTGGACGCGGCCGCCTTCCACCGGCCCCTCTTCCGCCCCTTCCTGCTGGGACTCGGCGCCATCCCCATCTCGCCCTCGGGCGGCCCACGGATGATCCTGCGCGCCTTGCGCGACGCGGGGGCGTACCTGGACCGGGGCGAACTGGTCTGCATCTTCGCCGAAGGCGAGATGACCCGCACGGGGGCCATGCTCGCCTTCCGGCGGGGGCTCGAGCGGATCGTCAAGGGACGGACCGCGCCCATCATCCCCGTGCACCTGGACCGCCTCTGGGGCAGCATCTTCAGCCGCTCGGGCGGCCGCTTCCTCACAAAGCTCCCCGAGCGGATCCCCTACCCGGTGACGGTGTCCTTCGGCGCCCCCCTTCCCCCGGGGACCCCCCTCCACGAGATCCGCCGGGCGGTCCAGGAAATGGGAGAGGCCGCGTGGTATCTGCGCAAGGCGGACCGCCGGCCTCTCCACCACAGCTTCGTCCGGGCGGCG
>CAZXXV010000533.1:0-3103 GCA_964644725.1 uncultured bacterium | reverse complement strand
GGAGCCGCCCGGCCGGCACACCCAGGCCGCGAAGCCTCTCGGCCAGGGAGTCGCCCTGCGCCACGACCACATCCGCCGTGAGGAGCGCCCGCCGCATCCGCTCGGCAAGGCGCGGGTCGCGATCGATCCATTCGCCCGGCAGGATATCGGACCCGTGCGGTCGGATCACGAGCGGGGTGCCGGTCAATCGCTTGAAGGCGGCCCCCACGAACCCCGCGGGGTAGGCGCCGTGACAGTGGAGGACATGGGGGCGCCTTCCCCACGTCTCCAGCAGAAGCCGCGGCAGCGTCTGGCGGGTGCCGAACCGCTTCGAGGACGGCCGCGCGTACCGGCAGAGGCGATAGCGCGCGGCCACGCGATTATCCTTCCCCCGAACCGTGGGGGCCCACAGCGTGACCTCGTGCCCGCGCTCCGTCAGCGACTCCGCCAGACCGTGGAGCAGGATCTCCGCCCCGCCGACGATCGGCAGGAAACTGAACGTGTAAAACCCAATCCGCATCGTCTTCGTGAAACGTAAAACGTGAAACGTGACCCCCTTACGTTTCACACCTCACGTTTCACGCCTCACGGCTCTCCTTGACGATCCTCATTTCAAACACCAGCTCCCGCGCGGGGAACAGGAAGGCGAAGAACTTCTCGTACTTGTTCGGCGAGATCCGGTAGATCAGCCGGGCCGGCCACGAGCACGGCCCGTTGTGAAACCGGATGTCCTTCCGCAGGACCTCCAGACCGCGATCCGGCGCCAGGTCCTTCCGCACCTGATCCATGGAGCCGCGCGCCAGCCGCTGCCGGTGCCCCGGGTCGGTGTACGAGTGGATCGAGGAGAAATGCGGCGTCCGCACCGTGACGATCGCACCGGGCTTGCAGACGCGATGGACCTCCGCCATCACCGCCACGACATCCTGCAGGTGCTCGATGACATGCGCAAGCTGCACCTCGTCGAAGGACCCATCCCGAAACGGCAACCGCTTCGCGTCCAGGTCCCCCAGGACGTCTGCCTGGCTTCGAGGATCCCGATCCACCCCGACCGCGCCGGGGCGCTTATGTCGCCCGCAGCCCAGGTCCAGGACGCGCCGGTGCATCGCCATGGCCTCGCCCATTGCCATGGTTACCGACTCCCCGGAGCGCCCAGACGTTGCCCTCCGCGGCCAGCCGCCACTGCGGTGTAAAGTTCCTCCATCCGCTCTCCCATGCGTTGGAGCGAATAGTCCGCCTCGACCATCTTCCGGCCCTGCTCCCCCATCCGCTGAGCCCCTACGCGATCCGCCAGGGCCTCCACGATCGCCTTGCCAAGCGCCTCCGGATCACCGGGGGAAACCAGCCAGCCGGTTTCCCCGGCCCGGATGATCTCGGGGATGCCGCCGACATCGCTGGCCACCACGGGGCGACGCATGGCCAGCGCCTGCAGCAGCGCCTGGGGAATGCCCTCCGCCGCCGTCGAGGCCGAGACGACCACGTCCAGTCCGCTCAGGATCTCTGCCACGTCCTCACGGTGCCCCAGCAAGCGTACATGAGTCCCCAGTCCATGGCCCTTGATGGCATCCTCGATCACGTCTCGAAACGGCCCGTCACCCGCCAGGACCGCCCGTGCGCCGGGATGGCTCTCCCGGACCCGCCGCAGCGCCTGGAGAAACACCAGGTGTCCCTTCCAGCTTCGGAGGACAGCGATCATTCCAAGGAGTGGAGTCTCCCTCGCCAGGCCGAGTTCCTTCCGGAGGCGCGTCGGATCGACCCGAGACGGATGAAACTCCTCCAGATCCACGCCGGTCGGGATGGAGACGACCTTGGCCGGGGGAACCGGCAGGCGCTCCACCAGGAGGGTCCGGATCGCCTCTCCCGTGGTCACGATTTTATCGCACAGCACCGTGTACACCGCACGGGAGAACGGATTCGTCTGCACCGGCACCGACAGGTGCCGCATCCGCACCACCGGCACGCCGACGAACCTGGCCGCCAGACCCCCGGTCCACGCATCCACGGAGCTATGCGTGACCAGGACCTGGGCGCGTTCCCGTCGCAGTCGCCTCGCGATCCGCGCCACCGCGCCAGGATCGAGGGTGCGGGACATGGGGATCCAGGCGACCGGGACACCTGCCCGCTCGGCTCGTTCGCCCAGGCCGCTCCCGGGTGCCACGACCAGGCTGGCCGCGTGCCCGCGCCGCCGCAGCCAGGTGAGCTCGGTGAAGACCCGGATCTCCTGCCCGCCCCACCCCATGGACGATTCGCTGTGGAGGATGACCAGCGGCTCAGCCATTGCGGCCCGCCCGCGTGAGCTCCCACAGCTTGGCGTACTTGCTGAAGGCGTAGCCCGCGTACAGGCCGGACAGCACGAGTCCCCGCCATCCCTCGCGCCAGCCGCCCTGGAGGAGGAACATGCGGAGGAACGTCCACGCCGGGCGCCCCACGAGGTCCCAGGCGCGCGCCGATCGCCCGGCCCGCTGCAGCTCCTCGGCGGCCAGCGTCGAGTACCGATCCATCCGCTGGAGGAACGCGCTGATGGAGTCGTAGGTGAAGTGCTCCAGGGGGGCTGTCAGGCGCCCCGCCCGCCCGTCCACCGTCACCGCCTCGTGGACGGTGCGCTCGCCGAAACGGCCGCGGCCCCGCCGGAACAGGCGAACCGTCTCATCGGGGTACCAGCCGCAGCCACGGATCCACTGTCCGAGGAAATAGCTGCGCCGCGGGATGAAGTAGCCATCCTCCGCCGCCGGTTCGGTGAGCACCTGCTCGATCTCGTGCCGGAGGGCGGGCGTCACCCGCTCGTCGGCATCCAGGACGAGGACCCACGGATGGCTCGTGCGCTCCACGGCCAGGTTCTTGTGGCCCGCGAAGCCGCGCCAGGGATCCTGGAACGTCCGGGCCCCGTACTCACCGGCGATGGCCAGCGTCCGGTCGGTGCTGCCCGAGTCGCAGACCACGATCTCGTCCGCCCACTTCACGCTCTCCAGGCAGGCGCGGATGTTCTCCTCCTCGTTCAGGGTGATGATGGTCACCGAGATCGGCGTTCGCATCTATCGTCCTGCCCCCCTCACCTTTCCCCTCTCCCCACCTGGGCATATGCGCTAACTTTGGGACAAAGTCGGTAGTTGCCGTTCGTGTTGAGCCT
>CAZXXV010000532.1:0-3113 GCA_964644725.1 uncultured bacterium | reverse complement strand
GGGGGGGGGGGGGGGGGGGGGGGAGGCGGTGGTGGCGGCGGCGGCGGGGCCACGATCGTGAGCGTCCAGGGGTTGGAGAGGCCGCCGCCCGGGCTGGGGGTCATTACCCGGACCGAAAGCTTGTCGTTTGTCTCCAGGAGGGCCAGGGGGAGTGAGCCCTCCAGCTCCACGGCAGAGCGATAGCGCGTCCCGGTCGCCTGACCCGCCAGCTCGATGCGCGAGTCGGGGCGAAAGCCCATGCCGCGCACGATGACGATCCCTGCGGGGTCCTTGGGATTCAGGGGCGGCACGTCCACCCCCGTGAGCTGCGGGGCAGGATTGACCACCACAAGCGTGGCGGCATCGGACGTCTCGCCGCCCGGGTCCACATCGGCAACCCGCACCTCGAGGGTCCGCGGGCCGGCCAGGAGCCAGGCGGGGACGATCGCCTGGAGTCGCTCCGGGGCGAGGGCGGCGGTCGGGAGGGGAGTGTCGTTCACCAGGACCACGGCGCCGGGGGGAAAGTCGCTGCCGTCAATCTGAATCCGGCCTTCCTCCGAGCCGGCCAGAAAGCTGCTCGGGACCACCTGGGAGATCTGGGGGGGCGTCGGCACGTAGGTGAAGACCCCGGGCAAGGTAATCGTTCCAGACAGCTCGTTCACGATCTGGACGGCGACCGGCCCGGGGACGCCGGGGGGCGTCACCGCCTCCACCGCCGTGAGGCTGAGGCGGCGCACCTTGGCCGCCACGCGATCCCCAAACTGCACCTCGACAGGCCCGGCGAGGCCTGCGCCCGCGACATAGATCCTGACGGTCGTCCCGCCCCTGGTGGGGCCGGTCTCCGGGACGAGCCGGATGATGCGGGTTTCGGCGGCAGACGGCGTGGGCAGGAGGAGGAAGGCCAGGATGAGAGCGTGGAGCGTGGAGCGTGAAAGGCGAGCCACGAGCCACGAGCCACGAGCCATGAGCCGCGAGGCCCGAATCTCGAATTTCGAATCTCGAATTTCGAATTGCAGTCCGTTCCGTGTCGCTGTCATCGGGTATCTATGATCCCGAGGCGGCGCTTCTCCAGTTCGGCGATCTTGTCCCGGAGCTCCGCCGCCTTCTCGAACTCCAGCCGCTTGGCCGCGGTGCGCATCTCCTTGTCGAGTTGGGCCATGAGCGCCGGGATCTCCTCCCTCGGGACGTATTCGATCTCCTCGTCCCGCAGGGCCGGGACGGTGTAGTAGTCGCGCTCGTAGATGCTAGCGAGGACGTCCTGGATATCCTTCTTGATCGTCTCGGGCGTGATGCCGTGTTCCTGGTTGTACGCGAGCTGAAGCTGGCGCCGGCGGGTGGTCTCGGCGATCGCCTCCCGCATGGAGTTGGTCATGACGTCGGCGTACAGGATGACTTGGCCCTCGACGTTCCGGGCGGCGCGGCCGGCCGTCTGGATCAAGGAGCCGGCCGACCGCAGGAACCCTTCCTTGTCGGCGTCCAGGATGGCCACCAGGGACACCTCGGGGATGTCCAGCCCCTCGCGCAGCAGGTTGATCCCCACCAGGGTGTCGAACTTCCCCAGGCGCAGGTCCCGGATGATCTCGTTGCGCTGCAGGGTGTCGATGTCGGAGTGGAGGTAGCGCACCCGGATCCCCACGTCGGACAGGTAATCGGTGAGTTCCTCCGCCATGCGCTTCGTCAGGGTCGTCACCAGGATCCGGTGTTCCCGTTTCGCCCGCTCCCGGATCTCGTGGATGAGGTCGTCGATCTGGCCGGTGATGGGCCGGACCACGATCTCGGGGTCGATCAGGCCGGTCGGCCGGATGATCTGCTCCGCCGCCCGGCCCTGGACCTTCGTGAGCTCGTAGGGACCCGGGGTGGCGGAGACGTAGAGGACCTGGTTCGCGCACCGTTCAAACTCTTCGAACGTGAGCGGCCGGTTGTCCAGGGCCGAGGGCAGGCGGAAGCCGTACTCCACCAGGGTCTCCTTGCGGGACCGGTCGCCGCGGTACATCCCGCGGACCTGCGGGACGGTCTGGTGCGACTCGTCAATGATGACCAGGGCATCGCGGGGGAGGTAATCCATCAGGGTCGGCGGCGGCTCGCCCGAGGCCCGGCCGGACAGGTGCCGGGAGTAGTTCTCGATCCCCTTGCACGTCCCGATCTCGTGCATCATCTCCAGGTCGAAGAGGGTCCGCTGGCGCAGGCGCTGAGCCTCCAGGAGCTTCCGCTCACCCTCCAGCTCGCGACAGCGCTCTTCCAGCTCCGCCTCGATGCCGGCGAAGGCGCGCTCTCGCATATCTTCAGGGGTGACGTAGTGGTTGGCGGGGTAGATCGGGATCCGGTGCAGGCGATGAAGTTTCTCGCCCGTGAGGGGATCCAGTTGCCAGAGGGCCTCCACCTCGTCGCCGAACAGGTCCACCCGAACGGCGGTGTCCTCGTAGGCTGGGAAGATCTCCACCACGTCCCCCCGGGCCCGAAAGGTCCCCCGGTGGAGGTCGAGGTCGTTGCGCTGGTACTGGATCTCCACCAGCTTGCGCAGCATGGCATCCCGCGGGCATGAGCCACCCTCCTCCAGGAGGAGCACCATCCCGTAATACACCTCGGGCGAGCCCAGGCCATAGATGCACGAGACCGAGGCGATGATAACGGCGTCGCGTCGCTCCAACAGGCTCCGCGTGGCGGAGTGGCGGAGCTTATCAATGTGGTCGTTGATCAAAGCATCCTTCTCGATGTAGGTGTCGGTCTGCGGGATGTACGCCTCGGGCTGGTAGTAGTCGTAGTAGGAGACGAAGTACTCGACGGCGTTCTCGGGGAAGAACTGCTTGAACTCATTGTAGAGCTGCGCCGCCAACGTCTTGTTGTGGGCAATGATGAGGGTCGGACGCTCCACGTTGGCGATGACGTTCGCCATGGTGAAGGTCTTGCCGGAGCCGGTGACGCCCAGGAGGACCTGATGGCGCTCTCCGCGCAGCAGACCCTCGGTGAGCTGGGCGATGGCGCGGGGCTGGTCGCCGCGGGGCTGGTAGTCGCAGACGAGCTTGAAGCGGGACATGATGGCCGTAGGAAGGCTAGTCTCTTTGGGATCGGATCTCGGTGTGACCCGCTGTGGGCGCCCTTCGATCTGCTCCCGTGAGGTTCATGATGGTTCGCGT
>CAZXXV010000531.1:0-3123 GCA_964644725.1 uncultured bacterium | reverse complement strand
AACGGCTCGCGGCGGAGCAGCGGCGTCTCATCAGGGAGCTGGAGGAACGGGACGCCCGCAGGCGCAAGGAGATCGCGACGATCGCCTCGAGGGGGGATATGCTCAGCAGGATGCGGAGCCCGACGGAAATCTCTGAAGTCCTACTGCAAAAAATCACGGCATCTCTTGGAGCCGAGGGCCTTGCCCTCTTCCTCCTCGACGAAGCCAGAAACGCGCTGGTCCTAACGGCGCACCAGGGACTTCCGCAGGCCGTCGTTGACGAGGTGTCCGAGAGGTGGCTTCTGGCAGCCGAGGGGGCGTTGGGCCGTCCGGTCCACTCGCGGAAGCCCATCCTCATTGAGAAGGATGCTGCCCTAGACCCGAGACTGTGTGCTCCTGCCTTTTCAGCCGCTGGCGTCAACTCCTTCCTGTGCGTCCCATTGGAATCGCAGAATGAACTTGTCGGCTGCATGGAGGCCCTGATTCTGTCCCAGAGTACGCGGACCTTCACCTCGGAGGATAGGGAGTTCCTCGAGGCGGTCGGTCACATCGTCGGCAACGCCATCCAGGCGAGGAGGAGGGAGCAGCAACCCCGCGATGCCGAGAAGATGGCGGCCGTGGGAGAGCTGGCCGCGGGAGTTGCCCACGAGTTGGGCAATGCGTTGGCCGTCGCGGGGAGCGCGGTGCAGTTCCTCCTGGCGAATCCGGACGTGGCCTCACCAGTCCGGCAGCACTTGGAGGTGATCTACCGGAATGTCGCTGCCGGGCAAAAGATCATCAAGGATCTTCTCTCGTTCGCGCGCCCAAATCCCCCCTGCCGGGTTGCCACCGAGATCGAGCCGATCCTCGAGCAGGCCCTCCTCTTCCTGAAGCGGAAGATGGCCAACGCCAGGATCGAGGTGTCCCGACACTACTGGCCAGGTGCCCTTCAGGTCCTCGCCGACGCCCAGCAGATACAGCAGGTCTTCCTCAACATCCTGCTGAATGCCATCCAGGCCATGCCCCGCGGGGGCACCCTCACGCTCCGGACTGTCCCGGAGCCACCCGGCCCGCCGTGGACGGGGGTGCGGGTCGAAATCGCGGATATGGGAGACGGCATTCCTGCGGAGTACCTGCACCGGATCTTCGACCCGTTTTTCACCACGAAGGAAGGAGGAACGGGCCTTGGCCTCTCGGTATCCCGCCGGATCATCGCGGCCCACGGCGGTGAGCTGAGTGTGGAGAGCGAGAAGGGCCACGGCGCCCGGTTCACCGTCCGCCTGCCCACAAGACCGCCCACCTGTCCGCCTCAGGCTGAGGTACGCGGGTCGGATTCCGCTATACTCCGCGACCAGAGGAGGGATGCATGACCGCCCGCATCTTGGTGGTTGACGACCAAGAGGACATCCGGTGGGTGCTCTCCTACCTTCTCGAGGGGGCCGAGTTCGCCGTGAGCACCGCCTGCGACGGCCAGGAGGCCCTGGAGGTGGCTGCGAAGCAGCCTCCGGACCTGGTGCTTATGGACGTCCGCATGCCCGGGCTCGACGGGATGACCGCCCTCGAGCGCTTGAAGCAGAGCCATCCCCACCTGCCGGTGATCATGCTCACAGCGTACGGCCAGGTGGCGGACGCCGTGCAAGCGATGAAGCTGGGGGCGGCGGACTACTTGCTCAAGCCGTTTCACAACGAGGAGGTGTTGCTCGCCATCCGCCGGGCGCTAGAGCGGGTCGCGCTAATAGACGAGGTCCGGGGCCTGCGCGCCCAATTGGAGAGCACGGCGGGCCTCGCTGAGGTTATGGGGACAAGCCCGGAGATCCAGAAGGTCTTCATGCAGGTTCAGCAGGTGGCCGGGACCAATTTCACCGTGATCCTGCAGGGGGAGACGGGCACGGGCAAAGAGCTCGTCGCCCGCGCCATCCACCAGCAGAGCGACCGGCGCGACAGGCCCTTCCTGGCCGTGGACTGCGGCGCCGTCCCCGAGACCCTTATCGAGAGCCAGCTCTTCGGCCACGAGCGAGGCGCCTTCACCGGCGCCAACGCCAGGAGACAGGGGGACTTCGAGCTGGCGTCGGGGGGGAGCCTTTTTTTGGATGAGGTCAGCAATCTCCCCCTGGGGATCCAGGCCAAGCTCCTCCGGGTGCTCCAGGAGCGCCAGATCCGCCGGGTGGGCGGGAGGCAACTCATCAGCGTGGATCCCCGGATCCTCGCAGCGAGCAACGTGGATCTCCAGGACGAGGTCCGGCAGGGCCGGTTCCGCCAGGACCTCTTCCACCGGCTGAACGAGTTCACCATCGTGATCCCCCCTCTGCGCGAGCGCCGGCAGGACATCCTGGTCCTGGCCAGGGTCTTTCTCGAGCAGGCGCGGATGGAGCTGAAGAAGCACATCGGTGGGATCTCAGAGGAGGCTGGAAAGCTTCTCCAGGAGCATGCATGGCCAGGCAATGCCCGGGAGCTAAAAAACGTCATCCGCCGGGCCGCCCTGCTGTGCACCTACATGATCGAACCGGAACATCTGGTCGCTCTCGGAGACGTGGCATCTCTGCCCGGGTCTGTGGCCCACGTGGATGAATATCTCGACCGCGGCCTCTCCTTTAAGGAGATCGCCCGGCAAGCGGTGGCCGGCGTCGAGCGCCAGGCGGTTGAGCGAGCCCTGCGCCTCACCAAAGGGAACCGAAGGGAGGCCGCGCGACTCCTCCAGATTGACGAGAAGACGCTCCGCACCAAGATCCGCGGCCTGGGAATCGGATCCCGGGAATCGGCTCCCGATTCCGGGAATTGGTTCCCACCTTCTCGCTCCTCCCATCGGTCGCCCGCTGACCGAGACCGTTCCCACTAGTCCCGTTCCACCGGGTTTTCTACGTGGTTGCGCTTCCCTTCCACCTCGCCGATCGCGGGGCCTCGCCAGCCTGGTACGACCCTCGCATCTGCCCCAGCCGCAGTTCGTGGCTGCGTACGCTCACGCAACCAAGACACCGCGTGATGCGATCCCCCGTCCACCCGCGATGGGAAGCGGACCCTATGAACCCAGATATTTCACCCTCGGAACTTTGCATATGGGGAGTTTCTTCGCGTGCTGCGAAGAAAACCCCCCTCACCTCCCCTCTCCCCACCACCGGGGGGAGAGGGATAGGGCGAGGGGCGCCGAGATTTTCAGGGTTCGTGCTG
>CAZXXV010000530.1:0-3136 GCA_964644725.1 uncultured bacterium | reverse complement strand
TCACGCCTTCGCCGCGCGAGGCCTCACCCGCCGGATTGCTCCGGCGCCTGCTCGCTTGGCTACATGTCAACGGGCAATTCCCATGGTGACCTCCTTTCAGGCCACTAGATCGGCCAGGCTTGGCCTGGCGCACCAGATTTCGCAGATTTCAAGAGGCAAACCGTTCGTAATAATCTGCGTAATCTGTCGCGCCATAGGCGGACCCGCCCAGGTCGCGAGTCATACAACCTGGCAAGACCCGCCATGGGCGGGCGAAATCTGTGGTTTCCTTTGAGGCTCTGTGAACTCTCCCGGATGCACCAATCACGATTGTCGGGCTGCGGGTTCCGCATGGACCGAGACCCGGTCAACCCCCGGAATCTGCCGGCACGCCCGCCCCATCAGCTCCAGACCCAACTCGTGAGCCTCTCTCAGCGACAGGCTGCCTTCCATGGTGCACTCACAGGTGATCCAGGTCCGCCCTTCGACCCGTCGGACCGTAATATTCTTGCAGTCGTGGATCCCGGGGATCGCAAGGGCCAGGGTCCGCACGTGCTCCGCCACACGCCCAGCATGGGTGTCCACTCCGACGCCGACCGCGCGATCCTCCCGCATGGGGTCCACGTGGATGTATATCCGGCCCAACCGCGGGACCTCGCGCCGCAGGTCGGTCTCGATTCGCTCCGTGAGGGTGTGGGCCTCGGTCAGGGTGAGATCCCCGGGCGCTTCCAGGTGGAGGTCCACGCACGGCTTCCCGTCGGCATCGTAGATAAAAATGTCGTGGGCACCCGCGGCGTGGCGGGACACCACGAGGCGGATGGCTTCGCCCAGGCTCTCGTCCTCGGTCCGCAATGGCTCCGCATGGACCACGACGCTGGCATCCGGCGCTACGTCCCGGATGCGCTCCTCGACCTGGTCCATGACCGCGTGCGCACCCTCGAAGGAGGCACCGCGACCGATGGACACAGCGGCGTCCACGAAGATGCGGGGGCCGACCCGCCGAGCCCGGAGGCTCACCGGCCCCTGGACGTCCGGGACGCTCTTGACGGCGGTGCGGATCCGGTCCACCAGGTCGAGCGGCGCACGATCCAACAGGGCGTCCGCGGCGCGCTTCGCCAGCCGGCCACCTACCGTCAGGACGATGGCCGCGACCAGGATGGCTGCCACGGCATCCGCCAGGAACAGCAGAGGGATTCCCCAGCGGCGTCCTACCCAGACTGCGGCAAGGCCCCCAATGACCGTGCAAGACGACCAGACATCCACCCGAAAGTGCAGCGCGTCCGCCTCAAGGGCTTGGCTCCCCGTCGCCTTGGCCGTCTTGGCCAGGGCCCGGGATCGAGAGACGTCCACGACAATGGAACCCATCATCACCGCGAACGCGATCCAGCTCGGCTCGATCTCGACAGGCTTCCCCACCAGGCGCTCCAACCCCTCATGGATGATCCAGAGACAGGTCGCGAGCAGGAGTGCCACTTCCACCAGGGCGGAGAGGTTCTCCACCTTCCCGTGGCCGTAATGATGGTCCTGGTCGGCCGGGCGGTCCGCCACCCGGACGGCAAAGAGGGTAATGAGTGTCGCGATGAGATCCAGGGTGGAGTGGGCGGCCTCCGAGAGTATACCCAGGCTTCCCGTCTGCCAGCCTACGATGGCCTTGGCGGCGACGAGGGCCAGCGCCGCCAGCGCCGAGATCTTGGCCACCCGAACTTTCTGTCGGCTGGTTTCCTTTTCCGTCGGAATGGATGCACCCGTAGCAGCGTCCACGGCCGAAAGCCCCTACCCGGAGGAACCGGGTTGCTCGAACAGCTCCGGCCGGAAGGTTCGGATCCGGATGAGGACCTGCTCCCACTCCACCGCCGACGGATAGGCCAGGACGAAGGCCACCGCCGACAGTCCGGCCAGGATGTAAAAGTCCAGCAGGTATCCGCCCACGAAGTAGAGGGCCAGGCCCAGGATGACCGGTACCTCGCCCACGCCGAAGACCAGCACTTGGTTTGATGAGAGTGCGGAGAGCACTTCGGGCAGGTTCTGGCCCCGGGCCCGACGGATCACGCTCTCGGGGTCGAACAGTCGCCGTCGCATCACCAGGACGGCCACGCACGCAGCGACCCCGAGGACGTACAGCGGATAGCGGAGCCAGTCCACGGCGGCGAAGACGTCGCGCCCTCGCGGGATCTGGCCGACCTTCCGGATCACTTGCACCACGATCCAGTACACCAGGATCGAACCAACCATGGCCCCGTACACCACCCGGAGAGGGGCCAGGACGGCCCGCAGCCGATGACGGATCGCATCATCGAGCGTCGCGAATTGGGTCACCGGGACCCTCCGTCAGCTAGGAGCGATGCCAGCTCCACGATTGCCAGATCGTCCACCACCAGGTCCGCTTTGAGCAGCCGCTCCCGCGGACAGGAATGGGTGACGGCGACGCAGGCCATACCCGCCGCCTTGGCCGCCTGGACACCGCCGGGCGCGTCCTCGATCACGACGCACCGGCGCGGCGGAAGGCCCAGCGCGCTGGCTGCGCGAAGATAGGGCTCCGGATCGGGCTTGCCCTTTCGGTAGTCCTCGCGGGCTAGGACCGCGCCGAAGCACCCCCGGATGCCAAGACAGCGAAGGGCCAGCTCGGCCTCGCGCCGGATCGATCCCGTCGCCAGGCCCACGCGCCACCCACCCGTCCGGGCCAGGAGGGCGAGGCCGTCCTGAAAGGCGGGGACCCCCGCTTCCAACAGTTCCCAGTAGCGCCGCTCCTTGGCCGCGATGGCCTCATCCAGCGCCTTCAAGTCCGGCAGGAGCCGTTCCAGCACCTCGCGATCGGAGTACACGAGGTACTTCGCGTAGTACTCCTCCCCGGTCACCCTCACCCCGTACGGCGCCAGGACGTCCTGGAAGGCGCGGCAATGCAGCGGCTCGCTGTTGATCAGCACGCCATCCAGATCGAAGATCACTCCGCGATCGTCTCTCATTTCTCAGCCATCAGCTTTCAGCCATCAACGATCAACCTCGGGCTCATAGCTCATGGCTCATGGCTCATAGCTTCCATGAGCAATCAGCCATGAGCCAAGAGCCGTCTCGTCTCTCGGCTCGCGACTCTCGGCTCTCAGTTCTCAGTTCTAGTTCTTCGGCGGCTCGATCCCGTACGTCTTCAGCTTGCGATGCA
>CAZXXV010000529.1:0-3144 GCA_964644725.1 uncultured bacterium | reverse complement strand
GGCCGTTTCATGCTCGCGCGGACGCGCCAGACGGCTCCCAGCATCAATGAGCCGGGGATGCGCGATGACGTCGCCAGCGCCGCACTGAGCGCAAACGTTGCAGTTAAACCGCAAAGCACGCCAAGCACGCGGTTCGGCCCTGAGCTCACCGCCGAAGGGCAAAGAAAGACCCCCGGATTCCAGCAGGTTCCGGAATCACCTGGCCTGAGCCGACCACACGATTCCCCTCCCTGGTCCAAGGCTAGATCCTCAGACCCTGGCTCTTCTTGCGGTCTTGTCCCGCCCTTGGTGGGATTCGCGGTGGAATTTCCGGGCTCAATACGCCGTGAGGCCGCCGTCCACGGGCAGGGCCACGCCCGTGATGAAGCCCGCCTCGTCCGAGGCGAGGAAGAGGGCCGCGTTGGCCACGTCCTTCGCGGAGGCCAGGCGGCCGAGGGGCACCTCGTCCAGCCGCTCGCGCTTCATCTCTGGATCCTTGAACAGCTCCTGCACCATCGGCGTGTCCACGGTGCAGGGGTGAATCGAGTTGCAGCGGATGTTGTCCCGGGCGTGGTGGACCGCCACGCTCTTCGTGAGCAGGGTGATGGCCCCCTTGGACGCGGTGTAGGTCTCGTTCGAGAACTTGTGGCCCACGAGGCCGGCGATCGAGGAGATGTTCACGATCGCGCCGCCCCCCTGGGCCTTCATGAGGGGCAGGGTGTGCTTGATGCCAAGGAACGCCCCCCGGACGTTCACCGCCATGATGGCCTCGAAGCCGTCGAGCGGCATCTCGGTGATGGGAATCCGCTTCGTGATCCCCGCGTTGTTGACCAGGACGTCGAGTCGCCCCTCCGCGGCCCGGATCCCGTTCAACGCCGCCTGCCAGCTCGTCTCGCTGGTGACGTCGAGCGGGACGAACCGGGCCCGGCCGCCGGAGTGCCGGAGGCTCTCGGCGGTCTTCTCTCCCTCGGTCTGGTTCAGGTCCCCGATCAGAATTGTCGCCCCTTCCGCCGCGAACCGCCTCGCGATCTCCGACCCGATGCCGACCGCCGCTCCGGTGATCAAGACCACCTTGTCTTGTAAGCGCATGTGTGACCTCGAAAAAGGGGGCCCGCGTTGTCCGCGAACCGCCTGTTACTTGAATCAGTTCCTGGCTGGGTGTGAACCATACCCTTGCCGCTGGGGGTCCCGCAAGTCCTTTGTTCTTGCGTTGGGTGTTTCCGGCCAAAACAGCACGTAATGCGTGGGTAACGCGGGACGTTGCGTGAAGTGTGTAAAATTGGTTCGTCGCTGAAATATTCAGACATTTACCGCCACGTCCCCGAAGTACCTGCGTATCAGGGGCGGGAAATGCGCTGTCCCTGTCGGCTATCCCTGTCGCTCCGTCGAGTGCGGGCCTTGCATCGCCGTGGCGTTCCTGATATAAGGAGTTTCGGGCGCCGGTTCTCCTCGGCATGCAGGGGATGCCGGACACGAAAATGATGGGTAGCGAGTGCGGGACGGGATAAGCGCCGATTCTCGGATGAGGGTCGGCGTTTTGTGTCCAGGGTGCCAGGGAGACCGGAGGAGGCGCGCGGGGAGATCGGATGGCAGGGCAGTCTCGGCAGCATGAGCTTGGCATTTCCCCAATCCCCGCTCCCCGTTGTGGGGATTACTCTCGGGTAGCGGAATGGCTCTGGGGGCTGCGGGTGTTCCTGACCAACCCGTAGTCCCTGGCCCCCAGCCCCTGCTTTACCATGGAGGGAACCTTGGATAGAGCAAAACGCCGATTCTCGGACGGGGGTCGGCGTTTTTTCGCATTTGGGCGGACCATTTACGTGATCAAGAGCATCGCTTATGAGCGCTGAGGCTTCCTCGATCCTGGAACCCGGCCAAATTGTCGAAGGCCCGCTCTTCAGCGAGCCCATGCGGGTGGAGAGTATCCGTCCGGCCGGGGCAGATCGTTGGACCGTGGGCCTCGTTGGTCTCCAGACAGAGAAGTTCCGCAGCGTCACCCCCACCGCCAAAGACCGTCAGCAGTTACGCGTCCGCAGCCTCATGCACACCTTCGCCGGCGATGGCGCCCTCCTGCGCCTCGGTCTCCAGGCTTACACCCTCGGGATCGCCTACGAATTCGACCCGTACTTTGGCCTGTCCATCTCCCGGGTGGACCCGCTGCCGCATCAGCTCGAAGCCGTCTATGACCACCTCCTGAAGCTCGCCCGTGTGCGGTTCCTGTTAGCCGATGACGCCGGGGCCGGCAAGACCATCATGGCCGGCCTCCTTCTTCGGGAGCTGGAGCTGCGTGGCTTGGCCGAACGGATTCTGATCGTCTGTCCGGCGAACCTGGCCTTTCAGTGGCAGCGCGAGTTGAAAGAGAAGTTCAGCGCCCAGTTCCTGGTCCTCAAGGGGCAGGACATCAAGGAGCAGTTCGGCGTCAACCAGTGGCTGGAGCAGAAGCGGGTCATCACATCCCTCGATCTCGCGAAACGCCAAGACATCCTGCCCGGCCTCCGGCAGGTTCGATGGGACCTCGTGATCGTGGACGAGGCCCATCGGATGTCGGCCGCCGACGAGTCGCACAAGAGCCTACGCTACCGACTGGGCGAACTGCTTCGGGACACCGCGGATCACTTGCTGCTCCTGACGGCGACCCCCCACAAGGGCGATCCGGCGAACTTCAGCCTCTTTCTTCAACTCCTGGATGCCGACGCCTTTGCGAATATCCGCTCGATCCACCAGGCCATGGAAAATAACCGGGCGCCCTTCTACCTCCGGCGGACCAAGGAGGCGATGGTCTATTTCCCGGAGCGGCAGCCCGATGGCTCCTGGGCGGCGGAGAAGATCTTCACGAAGCGCATCCCCAAGACCGTCGAGTTCCAGATCGACGGCGCGGAGTTCGACCTCTACCGCGACGTGACGCGCTTCGTGAAGCGCGAGAGCGCCCGCGCCGCGGCGGAGGGTGAGGACCCGCGCGCTCGCGCGATCGGGTTCCTGATGTCGCTCTACCAGCGGCGGCTCGCGTCGAGCACCTACGCCATGCGGCGTTCGCTCGAGAACCGCGCACGGCGCCTCGAAGAGGGTCTCAAGCACGCGCAGGATCTCGCCCGCCAGGCACCGCCGGAGCTCCCGGATCCGGAAGAGCTGGAGGAGATGGAGGAGAGCGAGCGCGACCGGCTCGAGGCG
>CAZXXV010000528.1:0-3151 GCA_964644725.1 uncultured bacterium | reverse complement strand
GCCGAGGAACGTCAGGTCCAGGCCGCCCCCGTCGTAGAAGTCGAACTGGTACCCCTGGTCGATGACGGCCTCGGGATTCGACGACATCCCGAACAGCACCCCCGGCGCGGGCACCCCACCCGTGATCCCCTGCTCGATGGTGACGGTGATGCGGTCCTGGATTCCTTCTTCGGCGGCGACCAGAGCCACACCATCAGGCATCCCTACGCCCATGTTCAGCACCGCCCGCGGAAGTCCTACGATCTCCAGGGCCGCGCGGCGGGCGATGACCTTCCGCTCGTCCAGCGGCATCACGGGCAGGGAGGAGACGGGGACTTTCACCTCACCGCTGTACGCCGGATTGTATTCCGCCTCGACGCTCTGCCACTGGCCCGGGTGGACCACGATGTTATCCACCATGGTGTGAGGCACCTTGACCATCTTGGCCGGCAGGGTGCCGGCCTGGGCCAGCCGCTTGACCTGGGCGATGACGACCCCGCCCGAGTTCCGAGTGGCCATCGCCATGGGCAGGACCTCGAGGAAGGCCGGTTCCTGCTCCAGCGTGATGTTGCCCTTCTCGTCGGCCGTCGTTCCGCGGATGAAGCACACGTTGAGGGGAAAGGCCCGGTAGAAGAGCCACTCGCGACCCGCCAGCGTGATGACCTCGATCAGATCTTCCGTGGTGCGGGGGTTGAGTTTCCCCCCCTCCACCCGGGGATCGATGAAGGTCTGGAGGCCGATGTGGGTAATGAGGCCGGGCCGCCCGGCCGCCACCTCGCGCAGCCACTGGGACATCACCCCCTGAGGCCAGCAGTGGGCCTCGATCTTGTTGTCCAGGATGAGCTGGGCGTACTTGGGCGACATCCCGTAGTGGCCGCCGATGTCCCGTCGGACCAGCCCGTCTCCAGTCAGTTGGTTGAGACCGGTGGTCTTCCAGTCCCCGATGCCCGAGACGTGGAAGAGGGTGAGGCCGCGCGGCTGCCCGGTCTCCTCAAACTTCTCCGCGAGCGTCCGGATGAGGAGGTCCGGCTCCACATTGCCGCCGCCGGCGCCGTGGATGGCCAAGGTGTCGCCCGACTTCACCAGATCAACGGCTGCTCGTGCGCTGATGACTTTGCTCATGGTCACCTTCCGACGAACTCAGAAGAAATACTCCAGTCGCCCGCCCGTCAGGTCCACCACCGCCCCGTTGACGTACGAAGCCGCTTCCGATGCCAGGAACGCCACGACCCGCCCGACCTCTGCCGGCTCCCCGATCCGGCCCAGGGGAATCTGCTGCTGCAGCTTCTCCAGCCGCTGAGGGTCCAGGATTCCCCGCAGCGTCTCGGTGCCGATGAATCCCGGGGAGATGACGTTGGCCGTGATTCCCTTGGGGCCGAGTTCCCGCGCCGCCGTCATGGTGAGGGCGATCACCCCCGCCTTGGCGGCCCCGTAGTGCCCCAAGGTGGGCCGTCCGCCCACGCGCCCGTGGATGGACGAGGTATTGATGATCCTTCCCCAGCCCTGCTTCACCATGTGGGGGGCCGCGTACTTGATGCAGAGGAACGCGCTCCGCAGGTGGTTGCCCAGCATGAAGTCCCAGAGATCCTCGGGCAGATCCATCAGGGGCTTGTTGAGGTGCGGGCCGGTCGTCCCGGCGTTGTTCACCAGGATGTCCAGGCGCCCGAACGTTTTCACCGTGATCTCTACCAGGCGCTGGACGTCGGCCGTCTGGCTGACGTCCGCCTGGACGGAGATCGCGCGGCAACCCTTGCCCAGGAGGCCCCGGACGACCTGATCCGCCTCGCGGACGCTCTTGGCCGTAGCCACGACCACCGCGGCGCCCTCGGCCGCCAGGGCCTCCGCCTCGGCCTGGCCCAATCCCTTGCTCCCGCCGGTGACGATAGCCACCCTGTCCTTGAGCCCCAGATCCATGATGACCCCTTTCCAAGACCCAATGTAAAACCGATCCGCCAAAGGCGGAACAACCGACAACCGGCCAATGCAGAACTCGATTGATCGGTTTTCCGCCAAAGGCGGATCGGTTGTCAGTTTTTCATTTTCCGAGGGCCTCTGCGACCAACGGTGCGACAGCGACCGGCTGCTGCTTCTCCACCGAGATGATGGCCGCCGCGGCCATGGCGAACGACCGCAGGTTGTCCTCCACGTGCGTCTCGGGGCGCCGGCCCTCCCGGATGGCCGCCAGGAACTCCCGCAGGGCATAGGTCGTGTCGGTGAAGGGCATTGCCTCCGGCAGGATCACCTCGACCTGTTTGTCTCGATACCAGCGCACCTGCGAGTCTGCTTCCAGGCGCAGCGTCCCACCCTCGCCCACGAGAGTAATGATCCCGTCCTGCGGCGTCGTGAATCCCCGCGCCACCATGCTGCCCGTGTAGGTCACGCTGAGGCCCTGCTCGAAGGTCAGAAAGACGTCCACGGCAGGGAGGCCCCGGTACCAACTCCAGGGTGGCCGGACGGGAAAGGCCATCAGCTCCATGCAGTCCAGGCCGGTGCAGGCCCGCAGGAAGTCGAAGTGGTGGACGGCCATGTCGTGCAGGTAGGGATGCGGCATCTGTTCGCGCCAGGCATCTGTGGTGGTGCGGGTGATGGCCTGGCGGAACTCGTAGCTGGCCGACGCCACCCGCCCGATCCTGCCGTCTCGTACGGCCTTGCGAAGCGCCTGGGTTTGCGGCCGCCACCGGTAGTTCTGATCCACCATCAGGACCGAGCCCGTGGCGCGGCGGGACGCCCGGACGATCGCCACAGCCTCGGTCATGTCCATGGCCAGCGGCTTCTCCGCGAGGACGTGCAGGCCCCGCTCGAGCGCCGCCAGGATGGCTGCCTTGTGGACCATCTCTGGCAGGGCGACGATCACCGCTTGTGCCTCGGAACGATCCAGGCCCTCCTCGATCGTGACGAATCGCCTGTCGGGCGGAACCTTGAACTCCTGACCGACCGTCGCCAGAAGGTCCGGGTGCTTGGCCACGACTCCGGCTACCTCGCACTCCGGACACGCCGAAATCTCCTTCAGCCAGTTCTTCCCGAAGAACCCCAGTCCCAGTACGAGGACCCGCAATCCACTCATGATGACTCCGTTGAACTAAGCGGTCAGCTATCAGCCTTAGGCTGACTGCTGAGGGCTGAAAGCTGACGGCTTTGGTATACCATGAACACCCGGGGCGGGGCCAGGGGT
>CAZXXV010000527.1:0-3152 GCA_964644725.1 uncultured bacterium | reverse complement strand
CAGGAGGGTGGTCAGATCCAGTTCCCGCGTGATCTCTGCGGTCACGGCCCGGATCGCCTCGAGCTGCCGGGTGTGCGTGCGGAGCGCCTCCTCCGCCCGCCTGCGCTCGGTGATGTCGCGGATGGCGGCGATGTGAGCCTCCCGCCTCTGCCAAAGGAGGTGGCGCGCGGTGATCTCCACGGGGAAGACGGTGCCGTCCTTCTTCCGGTGGTAGCGTACCGGGATCCGTTGTCGCTGTTCCTGCGTGGCCGCGCGCGTCTCCTCCGGCTCGGCAGAGAGGTCCGTGTTCCGCTTCTGTAGGAGTTCGTCTCTGCTGTACCCGTAGAGGGCCACGGCGGAGGCGTTCACCTCCAGTATCTGTCCCGTGGCGTTCTCGATCAGGAACAGGGCGTCCGACTCCATCTCGAAGAGCTGCCGGTACTTCTCCTCGCTCTGCCGCAGGGCCTCCTCCGCCTGCTTGCGCTCGGTGATGTCCCGATCGATGCCGCGATACCCGCGAAACACCCCCTGGCTGTCGAAGATCGGCGTCCCGCTGGTTTCCAGGACAACCCGGTGGCCGTCTTTGTGAAGGCACACGTTATCGAGAAGCACGAACGGTTTCATCTGGCCCGTGATGGGGGCGAAGACTTCCGCCGCTCGTTTTGCCTCCTCCACAGGCATCAGGTCAAAGGGGGTCTTGCCCAGGATTTCTTCGGGTGCATAGCCCAGGATCTCGCGGATCCTCGGGCTGACGTAGGTGTACCGATTCCTCTCGTCGATCTCCCAGACCCAGTCGCTGGTCTTCTCGACGAGGTTGCGGAATTTCTCCTCGCTTTCCCGCAGCGCTCCCTCCGCCTCCTTGCGCTCGCTGATGTCCTGTTTGATGCCGATGAAGTGGCTGATCGCCCCGCCCGCATCCTGCACCGGCGTGATGGTCTGCTCCTCGACGTACAGCGATCCGTCCTTCCGGCGGTTGACCATCTCTCCATGCCACACCCGGCCGGAGACGATCGTTTCCCAGAGCTGCTTGTAAAATCCCTGATCATGTCTGCCGGACTTGAGGAGGCGCGGGTTCTGGCCGATGGCCTCTGCGGTGGTGTAGCCGGTCAGGCGGGTGAAGGCCGGGTTCACCCAGGTGATGCGGCCCTCCCGGTCGGTGATGACGATGGCATTCGCGGCCGATTCCAGCGCCGTGCTTTGCAGATGCAGGCGTTGCTCAATCTCGCGGATCTGGGTGTCGCGATGCTTGAGCTTCTGGAGCTCCCGGCGCAGCAGGAAATACAGAATCAGCGCCGTGACGACGACCAAGGCTTCGTCTGTGAGCGTGTTGAGCCAGCCGAGCAAGTGGGGATCGGTGATGAGACCTCTCAGGAGGTGGTCAGAGAGCGGCATCCACAGGCCGGCAATGAGGACAAACAGGATAGCCAGGCGTAGGGCAGTTCGGGGTTCGGAGTCTCCCATGGGACGTCTTTCTCTCTATGGCGGGCGGCGTGGAGGCCGGGGCCTTCCGCTCCCACCACCGATCCCGGCCGGCTGGTTCAGGCGCGGCGCGGAGGGAGAACGCCCTCGAAAGAAAAGTCACTCGAAGGCAAAGGAGTCTGTTCGACCGGCCCCGTCCCCCTTCCTCGCCTGGAATGAACTGTCAAGCGGGGCCAGTCTCCATCCCGCAGGAGGAGGCACAGGATAGCCTAATCTCGCGGTCCTGCTGGAGTTTGTCAACCGGTTTTCTCGGGTCCAGGAGGAATGTGCTTTCCGGTGTTATATCCCGCGACCTGGGGCCACCTCAGGAGAGGACTGTGGAGCCGAACTGCCGAACCCCCGCGATTGGCGATTGAGGATTGTTGATTGACGATTGAGCCTCAATCGAAAATCGTCAATCCCAAATCACAAATCATCTCTCCGGGCCGGTGAACGGCAGGACGACCGTGAAGGTGCTGCCCTGGCCCTCGAGGGCCCGGGCGAACCCGGCCCCCGAGGGGATCTCTGTTACCTGAAGGCCGGGAATCTCACGGCGAAGTTGCTGGAGGATCAGGGGTCGGTCGTTGGGGTTATCGTCGAGGAGCAGCAGGCGAGGACCGCTGGGCATGTCGTTGCCCCTCGAGAATGGCCCCACCCCTAGGAACCGGCGACGACGGCGAAGCCTTGCAAGCTCACGTTCGCGCGCGATCCCCTAGATTTCCCCCTCGATCAGGCTTCCGGGCGAAACAGGCCGCCGCATGCAGCAGGGCCTGCCGAGATGAGAATCCCGGTGGGCCGGGCGGCACCAACATCCCGCAGGTGCCCGTCCGGGATCCGGAGGGAGTGCCTAGGCCGGGGCCTAGCCGATGACCCGGACCTGGATCGCCTTGGGCCGGCCGCGGTCGTCCTGGCCCAGTTCAAACTCGACGGTTTCGCCCTCGCGGAGGGTCCGCCCGCCTTCCACGTCGCTGGCATGAACGAAGGCGTCCTGACCCTTGTCATCCCGCATGATGAACCCGTAGCGCTTCGTGATGTTGAACCACTTCACCTTGCCCTTCATGGTCTCCTCCCCCCTGATGAGGTCCCCCGAGCCCTTGCTGCCATTTCATCCACATGTCTCGCACCCGCCGCCCGCCAAGGGCTTGTCGCGCGTCGGGCGTGAGGCCACCCGCCTAGTTGGACTGGATAACACGGGTTCTTTCGCAAGACCAGTCCCGGCCTACTCACGAGTGAATCGGCATCATCCGCTGATACGTTGCTCCTCCGTCAGTTGCTGATGGCCGCAAGGCCGTCGTCGGCCGTGGCCTCGTTCGCCTGGCTGAGCTCCGAAAGCGTGCGCGTCTGCCGATCGAAAAGGAAGACCTTCGGCCGCCCGTTCAGGCGGTCGGATTCGAAGACGATGATCCGGCCGTCCGGGCTGATCTTGGGGAACCCGTCGAAGGCCGTCGGGTGGTTCGCCTCGGGCAGGAGATCCAGCGTCCGGGTCTCACGATCGAAGAGGAAGATGTCGTGCTGGCCCCTGTGACGGTTCGACTGGAAGACAATGAAACGGCCGTTGCCGCTGATGGATGGGTAGCCGTCGCTGGCGTGCGGGTTGTTGGCTTCCTCCAGCGGATCCAGCCGCTGGCTCTGCCGATCCAGCAGGTAGATGTGATTGCGTCCGCCGTCGCGGTTGGAGGTGAAGACCACGAAGCGCCCCGGGATGGGAGGTGGCG
>CAZXXV010000526.1:0-3154 GCA_964644725.1 uncultured bacterium | reverse complement strand
CTTAGTGGAGGCAGCCGAGATCGGTATTCTGTTTCGCAATCCCCTGCACGCATACACCCAGGGCCTCCTGCGCTCCATTCCGCGGAATATCCGGCGGGAGCAGGCGCTGGAAGGCATTCCGGGAACGATCCCCAATCTCATCACGCCGCCCGCTGGATGTCGCTTCCATCCCCGCTGTCCGAAGGCCATGGACGTCTGCCGCGAGGTCAGGCCGGTCCCGGTGACGGTCGAGCCCGGCCACGCCGTCAGTTGCCACCTTTATCCCGGGAACACGACGAATCCGTGAATCTCCGACCTCACGGGTTTCAGCTTGAAAGTCCTGGAAACATTCAGTACCATGTGGTGCCATGAAGAACCAGAAGTTTAGCGGGAGCCTTGGTGGGATCCTTGACGAGGCCTTGGGCGGGACTCCCCATGTCAGGATCCTGCGTTACCTCTGCCGGGCTGGGGGGGAGCATACCGGCCGGGCCATCGGCCGGGCCGTCCAGGTCTCTCACCCCGCCGTCCACCGTACCCTTAGGGCACTTGCCGGGCGCGCCATGGTGCAGGCGGTCCGGCACGGGGCCGCCATCGCCTATCGTCTGAACGAGGATCACTGGCTGATCCGGACCGGGATTCGGCCGCTCTTCGACGCGGAATCTGCCTTCTTGTCCACTGTCGGGCAAGCCGTACGGCAGGCGGCAGGAGTTCCTGTTCGGTCGGTGCTCGTCTTTGGCAGCGTGGCCCGGGGCGGGGCGGGTCCGGACAGCGACATTGATCTGCTGTGTCTCACGGCGAGGGCGACAGAGGTACCGGACGCAGAGCGGAATCTTGTGGAGGCTGCCGCCGCCCTCCGCCGCCAGTTCGGCCGGCGGCCGTCGGTGATGGTGCTGCCGGCTACCGAATTCGCTCGCCGGTTCCGGCGGCGAGAACGGCTGACGAGGGAGATCGTGGAAGCGGGATGGGTGGTTGCGGGAGACTCTATTAGCGAGGTCCTGCGGTAGATGGCCCCCAAACGGATCGCCAGCCGCCGGGAGGAGCGGACAGTCCATGCCAACTATCTGACGAAGGCAGAGGAATTCCTGCGCTCCGCGCTGGACAATGTTGCCAGCAGGCGTTGGAACGCGGCGGCGCTATCGGCCATCCACGCCGCCATCGCCGCGGCAGATGCGGTCCTGGTATTCGAACAGGGGATTCGGAGCGTGAGCCAGCATCACGAGGATGTCCTTGATCTCTTGGCCGGGTCTGGGGCGGACCGGTCGTCCGCCCTGGCGCACCTGCGCCGGATCCTGGCCCGAAAGAACGTTGTCGAGTACGAGAGCCGCCTCTTTTCACAGCGTGAGGCGGAAGAGATCGTGCAGCACGCCGAGCGCTTCCTGACCTGGGCCCGGACGCGGGTGCGGCCGGCCGCGTCATGACCATGATGGGTTAAAGACCCATCCGGTAACGGTTGTGACCGCGCCCGATCTGCAGCTCAAGGAGGAAAGCAGGACAAAGGTTTTGGCATTGACAACCGACCGGCGTATGCTATCTATTGCGATAGTCTTCCGGTAAAGGCCGCGGGTGAGTAAGCGTTCCGAAATCTCAGGTCTGATGGTGGAGCAGCGCAAGGGATCACCATGAAGACCGTGGCGGCACCTGGGTACTGTCAGGCTCAGGTGCCGTTCTGCTCTGGGTCGGGGAGTCGGTGGCGATGAGAGGCATTCGGCGCACACTGATCCTCCTGCCGGTGATTGCGCTGGTCGCGTGCGCGCGTCCCTCGGGCGTGACCACCTCAACGGAGCCGAAGCCGCGGGCCGAGCGGCCGACGTACACCGTGGGCGACAAGTGGATCCGCAGTGACGGCTCGTACGAGCTGATCAGAATCGAGAAGGATCTCTATATCTTTGCCGCCGGTGCCAGTCGGGAGGTTCAACTCACCAAGGACCTTGGGGTAGCGAGGGTCGTGAGGGGCGATAGGTATTGGGAGTTCGATCCACCCCTCAATCTCTCCTGGCCTCTCGAGGTCGAGAAGTGGGGGACGACCTCAGGGGTCTGGAGGGGGACGTGGAATGCACCGGGCGTCCGGGCCAGCTTCACTTGGAGTGTGGATGCGTACGAAGATGTAGTGGTGGCAGGCTCCGCGCTCAAGGCCTTCCGGGTAACCATCTCGATCCAGACCCTGCCGGGGGGACCCCTCAGGGAGGTTCGAATCTGGTATGCGCCCGAGGTGAAGCAGTTCGTGCGGGCGGAGGGCCACCGGGATCTGGGATTCCTAACCTTCAGGGTCGTCTCCCTCGACCGGCCCATGCCGGCGCCACTTCAGGTGGCCCTCCAGGAGCCTAAGGACCAGGCGCGCGTCCCGACGGAAGGAATCGTGGTGACGGGCAAGGTCACCGGCGGCAAGGGGGTGGCCCGTGTCACCGTCACGCTCAACGGCCAGGAAGTCTCCCGACAAGAGGAGAAAGGCGCGCCCAAGTCCGAAGTCCCGATCAGCATCCCGCTCACGCTCCTGGAGGGACGGAACATCCTCCTGGTCACGGCCGCCGATCCGGAAGGGACCACCCGACAGGAAGCCCGCACACTCTTCTACGACAAGCCGGCGCCCGCTCCACCTCCCGCGGGCCCGCCACTTGTGGTTGCTCCTCCGACGCCACCTGTGCCGGCGCCCCCCGTCGTAACCACCCAGCCCCCGCCCCCCCCGCCTCCCTTCCAGGTGACGCTGACCACACCCCCAGACCAGGCCCGCGTCGAGCAGGAGAGTATCGCCTTGGCCGGCCTGGTGACGGGAGGCAAGGGGGTGAGCCGCGTCATCGTCACCCTCAACGGGGTGGAGATCGGGCGGTTGGGAGAGGCGGCGGCGCAGCGGGCCCTGCCGATTAACTTGCCCCTCAAGCTTATGGAGGGTCAAAACACCCTCGTGGTCACCGCCACCGAGGCGGATGGGACGATCCATCAAGAGGTCCGCACGGTCCACTATGAGAAGCTCGTGCCCCTCAGCGTGGCCGTCCGCTACCCCGAGGACCGGATGCGGGTGACCGAGGAGACGAGTGTGGTGGCCGCCCTCGTCGCCTCCAGCAAGGGGATCGCGAAGGTGGCCGTGACCTTGAACGGGACCGAAGTCCACCAGCAGAGCGAGCACACCCCGCCCAAGTCCCTCGTCGTGACCGCGCCCGTGACCCTCCGTGAGGGGGCG
>CAZXXV010000525.1:0-3161 GCA_964644725.1 uncultured bacterium | reverse complement strand
ATCTTACGCACCGCACAGTATATCAAGCTGCTCTTGGACGCAAGGGCGCGTGGCATATCGTTGAAGGGTGTGGATTGCCTCCCTTTGGGCAAGAGTCTCCCTCCATCAGGGGGAAGGAGAAAACTTCCCGGTGTCAAGCCAAGAAATGAGCGGGCGAACGGCCCGCCGCTCCAATCTTGGCCGTCGATCCCGTTCCCAGGGAAACGCGGCCCGCCGTGCCCTGTCACCCCCTCTGAGAATCATCCGGCTCCCCAACCCGTCAGGGCATTTCCCTTGACAATGCTGCTCGCGACGCGCGATGCTACCCCCGCTCGGGCGATCGTGGGGGTGTGAGGCGCTGCCCGCTCGCCCGCTCCTGCAACACCACGAGCAAATTGCGGTGGCATTGGTGGCGGCGTGTCCCGCCGCGGCGCAGGCGGAGACCGGCGAGGTGCGCGTGGCCAAGCAGTACGGGCTGGGCTATCTGCAGATGATGCTGATGGAGGACCAGAAGCTGGTGGAGAAGCACGCCAAGGCGGCCGGCCTCGGCGACATCAAGGTGAACTGGTCGACGTTCCGCTCCAGCGACGTCATGAACGACGCCCTCCTGTCCGGGAACCTCGACTTCGCCTGCCTGGGGACCAACGGGCTGGCCACCATCTGGTCGAAGACCCGCGGAACGTCCGTGGAGGTCAAGGCAGCCTCCGGCTTCAACTTCCTGCCGCTGGCGCTCGTGACCCGGGATCCCAACATCAAGTCCCTCTCGGATTACACCGAGAAGCATCGGATCGCGGTCCCGGCGGTGAAGGTGTCGAACCAGGCGATCCTGCTCCAGATGGAGGCGGCGAACCTCTACGGCCAGGTGAACTACACGAAGTTCGACCCCCTCACCGTGACCATGGCGCACCCAGACGCCATGACCGCTCTCCTGTCGGGGGCCGGTGAGATCAGCAGCCACTTCGCCTCGGCGCCGTTCCTGCAGAAAGAGCTGGAGAAGCCGGGGATCCGGAAAATCATCACCTCGACCGAGATCCTGGGCGGCCCCATCTCATTCAACCTCATCGCGACGACGACCAAGTTCTATACCGCGAATCCCAAGACCTATGCCGTGTTCCTAAGCGCGCTACAAGAGGCGACCGACATCATCAACAAGGACAAGCGGGCCGCGGCCGAACTGTACATCCGCGTCACCAAGGACAGGAGCCCGGTCGATGAGATCCTGAAGATCATGAACGACCCGGGGAACGAATACAGCCTGATCCCCAAGGGCAACATGCCGATGGTCGAGTTCATGCACAAGATCGGGTCAATCAAGGTCAAGCCCGAGTCGTGGAAGGACCTCTTCTTCCCCAACGTGCACAGCCAGCCGGGGAGCTGATCGCCGCATGTCGTCGAGTGACCTCCTCTCGCCCCTGCTCGACGTTCGGGGCGTGACGCTCCAGTACAAGACCCGGGACCACCTAGTCACCGCGACGTACCGGGTGGATTTCCAGGTGCATTCCTCGGACCGGTTTGTCGTCCTCGGTCCCTCGGGCTGCGGCAAGTCGACCGTGCTGAAGGCGGTTGGGGGATACCTCACGCCAGTCGAAGGCGAGATCCGCCTCAAAGGCAAGCCGATTAACAGACCCGGCCCGGATCGGATGATGGTGTTTCAGGAGTTCGATCAGTTGCTCCCGTGGAAAACGGTGAAGCAAAACGTCAGTTTCGCGCTGGCTGCGAGCGGGATGCTCAGGGGCAAGGCGGCCGAGGAGCGGGCGATGCACTACATCGAGAAGGTCGGCCTGGCCGAGTTCGCCGACGCCTACCCCCATACGCTCTCCGGCGGTATGAAGCAGCGTGTGGCCATCGCCCGCGGCATGGCGATGGAGCCGGCCATCCTCCTGATGGACGAGCCGTTCGCCGCGCTCGACGCGTTGACGCGGCGGAAGATGCAGGAGGAGTTGCTGCGCCTGTGGGATGACACGCGTTTCACCGTGCTGTTCGTCACCCATTCGATTCCCGAAGCCATCACGGTCGGTAACCGGATCCTGCTCCTGTCACCCCGTCCGGGACAGGTCAAGGCGGAGCTCAACAGCGTGGCGCGCGGCGAGACGGATGCGGAGCGGCGCAAGGCACTGGAGGACAGGATCCATCACATGTTGTTCTCCGATCAGGTCGAGGAAGGGACAGCGCGCTGACCGGAAGAGGCGGTTTCCGCCGGGGCGCCGAGGCGCCCTTGCGGCCGGCCGGTCGAGCGCGCCAGGGGAAATGCCATGACAGAGAGCGAAGCCAGCCTGGACCGTCCCGAGGCCATCCGGAAGATAGTGGCACCAGACGCGATCGGGATCCTGGAGCAGCCGCTGACGGTGTGGGAGCGGGCCTGGAACAACGCTGCCTTGCGGAAGGTCGTCCTGCTGATCGTGCTCGCCTCGGCGTGGGAAATCTACGCCCGTTGGCTCAACAATCCGCTCTTGGTGCCGACCTTTAGCGCCACCGTCACGGCATTCTGGGAAGGGGTGAGCGTGGGCCCGTTGCTGGGACGCGCCGCATTCTCGATCAGGGTGCTGCTGATGGGCTACGCCGCGGGCATCGGCATTGCCGCGCTGCTCACCGCCCTCGCCGTGAGCTCCCGAGTCGGGACCGACCTGCTCGAGACGCTGACCTCCATGTTCAACCCGCTCCCGGCGATTGCCCTGCTGCCCCTGGCCCTGCTCTGGTTCGGGCTGGGAAACCCCAGCCTCATATTCGTCATGGTGCACTCGGTGCTGTGGGCCGTGGCGCTGAACACCCACTCGGGGTTCACGGCAGTGTCCAACACCCTGCGCATGGTGGGGCAGAACTGCGGCCTCACCGGCCTCCGCTACGTGGTGAAGATCCTCATCCCGGCGGCGTTTCCCAACATTCTCACCGGCCTGAAGATCGGCTGGGCCTTCGCTTGGCGCACGCTGATCGCGGCCGAGCTGGTGTTCGGAGTCAGCTCGGGTCAGGGCGGCCTGGGGTGGTTCATCTACGAGAACAAAAACATGCTTGAGATCCCGAGCGTGTTCGCCGGACTGTTCTCGGTGATTCTGATCGGCCTCACGGTCGAGAACCTGGTCTTCCGCAACATCGAGGCTCGCACGGTCAGACGATGGGGGATGCAGACTTAGCGCCCCCGCCGCCAGGTTCGCTCTCGCCGTCGCTCCTCGACCTTCTCGCGTGTC
>CAZXXV010000524.1:0-3168 GCA_964644725.1 uncultured bacterium | reverse complement strand
TCACCCATGACTTGCTGATCCTGGGGGCGGGCCTCGCCGGCCTCCGAGCCGCCGTCGAGGCATCCCGAGCCAGCGGGGGCCGGATCGATATCGGCATTGTCTCCAAGGTGCAGCTCATGCGAGCGCACTCGGTGTGCGCCGAGGGGGGCACGGCGGCGGTGATGCGCCCCGAGGAGGGGGACAGCACCCGGCTCCACGCCTGGGATACCGTGAAAGGCAGCGACTTCCTAGCGGACCAGGACGTCGTGGATCGGTTCGTGGACGCCGCCCCCGGCGAGATCCTCCAGCTCGATCACTGGGGGATCCCGTGGACGCGGCGGCCGGACGGCCGCATCGCCCAGCGGCCTTTTGGCGGTCACTCTTTCCCCAGAGCCGTACTCGCGGAGGATAAGACCGGCTTCTTCGAGATGCAGACACTATACGACCGGCTCCTGAAGGAGGGCACCTTCCGCCGGTACGATGAGTGGTTCGTCACCGGGATCCTGGTGGAGGGGGGCGAGTTCTGCGGGCTCACAGCCCTGGACGTGGCCACGGGCGATCTCTGTGTCCTCCGGGGCAAGGGTCTCCTCATCGCCTCGGGTGGCGCCGGTACCCTGTACGGCTTCACCACGTACTCCCAGACGGTGAGCGGAGATGGGATGGCCATGACGTATCGGGCCGGCCTCCCCCTGGAGGACATGGAGTTTGTACAATTCCACCCCACGGGCCTCATCCCTTCCGGGATCCTGATCACCGAAGCATGCCGGGGCGAAGGTGGCATCCTCACCAACGCGGGTGGGGAGCGGTTCATGGCCCGCTACGCGCCAGAGAAAATGGAGCTGGGGCCCCGGGACCTGATCTCTCGCGCCATGATGCGGGAGATCGAGGAGGGACGCGGCTTCCCGGGCCCCCGCGGCCTGAATTACCTGCACCTGGACCTCCGTCCTCTCGGGCCGGCGAAAATCAACGAGCGCCTCCCCATGATCCGCGAACTCTGCCACAAGCTTGTCGGGCTGGAACCCGCGGAGCAGCCCATCCCGGTGCGGCCGGTGGCCCATTACTCCATGGGCGGCATCGAAACGGACATCCATGGCCAGACCCGCATCGGCGGGATATGGGCGGCGGGGGAAGCGGCCTGCGGGAGCCTGCACGGCGGCAACCGCCTGGGGGCGAACTCCACGGCCGAGTGCCTGGTGTGGGGAACCATCACAGGACAAGAGGCGGCCCGGCACATCCTCCGGGCGGGGGTCCCGCCCGAGGTCCCTGTGCATCGGATCGCCGAGGAGGAACGGCGCCTCTTCGGCGACCTGCTGGAGCGACGCGGCTCCGAAAACGTGTACGACCTCCGGCGCGAGTTGCGCGAGACGATGGATGCTCACGTAGGCGTCTTCCGGACGGGGGAGGGGCTGGAACTCGCCCTTCGGGCGGTGCGGGAGCTGCGCCACCGGTTCCAGAAAATCGGGCTGGCGGATCACCGGCGGAGCTTCAACACCAACCTGCTGCACGCGCTGGAGCTGGAGAACCTGTTGGACTTGGCTGAAGTGGCTGTAGCAGGAGGCCTGGCCCGCGTGGAGTCGCGCGGGGCCCACGCCCGCCGGGACCACCCGACGCGGGACGACGCCAACTGGCTCCGCCACACTCTTGCCTTCCACACCGCTGAGGGGCCCCGGCTGGAGTACAAGCCGGTCACGATCACCACCTGGAAACCGGTGGAGCGAAAGTACTGAGGAGACGCGAAATGCATGCCGAGGTGACAGAGCGTGCAAAGACGATGGAGAACCGGCTGGGGATCTGGGGCTGGCTGGGCGGGGGGCGATATGGTCCCGAACGCTACGCCTATGCCCTGCATCGGCTGGCCGGGATGGCCCTCCTGCTTTACCTCCTCCTGCACATCGGGGTGACCAGTGCCCGCGTCTTTGGCGAGGCCACCTGGCGCGTCACCATGGCGGCCGTGGCCCACCCGGTCTTCAAGGTGGGCGAGTACCTCGTCTTCGCGGCATTCGCGTACCACGCGCTGAACGGGGTCCGCCTGATCCTAGTGGAACTCGGAATCGGGCTGGGCCGGCCGGCGGTACCCATCTACCCGTACGTGAGCTCGGTCCGGCGCCAGCGGCCGCTGTTGATCGCGTGCATGGTCTTGGCCGCTCTCCTGCTGCTGCTGGGCGGGCTCGACGTATTTCTGCCGACACGGTGAGGGAGCCATGCGAGAGACGAAGTTCTGGATATTGCACATGGCGGCCGGCCTGGTGATCCTTGCCCTGCTGGGAACACACATGGCTATCATGCACCTGGGCGAGCTCCTCCGCCTCGTCGGCGTGGGCCCGGGCTCACCGATCGAGTTCGCCAATGTGGCAGCCCGGGGGAGACTCCCAATCTTCATGGTCACCTACATCGTCCTTTTAGGCGCGGCCCTGTTCCACGGCCTCTTCGGTTTGCGCACCATCCTGCTTGAACTCACCTTGAGCCCCCGCGCAGAACGGGCCGTGACGGTGACGTGTTGGGGCGTGGGAGTAGTCCTCTTCCTGGTGGGGGCCTGGGCGGCCGTGGCAGCGTTCCTGCTGCCGGGCGGGGCCTCGTAGGAGGCATGGTCGAATGGGCGACAGGGAATCAGGTGCCGCAGTGACCACGGTGATCTTCCGGGTGCAGCGCTACGTCCCGGAGGACGGGGCGGGGTCGCGCGTGGTGGAGTATCGGGTCCCCGTGGCTGAGGGGATGACGGTCCTGGACGGCCTCATCCACGTCAAGGAGCGACTGGACGGCAGCCTGAGTTGGCGTGCCTCCTGCCGGATGGGGATCTGCGGATCCTGCGGCATGTGGATCAACGGCCGGCCGCGCCTCGCCTGCCAGACCCAGGTGGCCGAACTGGGAACGGGCGTCGTCCAGGTCCGCCCATTGCCCAACTTCCCCGTGATCCGAGACCTTGTTCCGGATCTGGGATCGATGATCGAGAAGCATCGGGGCATCAGGCCCTACCTGCTGCGGCGCGACCTTGATGAGCTGGAACGGCCCACCGCCGAGTACGTGCAAACCCGGGCCGACATGGAGCGGTACGTTCAGTTCGCCTACTGCATCAAATGCGGGTGCTGCATGGGGGCCTGCCCGACGCTGGCCACCGACGTCCGGTACCTGGGCCCGCAACCCTTGAGCCAGGCCCATCGCTACAACGCCGATACGCGGGACGACGGTTTC
>CAZXXV010000523.1:0-3177 GCA_964644725.1 uncultured bacterium | reverse complement strand
TCGGTCTTCTTCTCTCGCGCCTCCTCGGCCTCGGTGAGGGCCTGCATCTCCTCCGGCGGCAGCAGGCGCGCCACTGCCTGCCGCGGCGAGACCTTTCCGTAACCCACGGCCGCGAAGAACTCTTCCTCTGATCCGAGTCCGTATCGCCCCAGAATCGGCGTCAGCGCCTCCGGCTTGAGCAGCTGGGCCGGGCTCTTCCCCAGGCGGCGAATCTCCTTTTCCAGCATGTCGCGCCCAAGGCTCACGCTCCGGGTGCGCTCTTCGTTCTTTATCCACTGCCGGATCTTGCTCCGCGCCCGGGGCGTCTTGACGATCTTCAGCCAGTCCCGGCTGGGCGTGTGATTCGGGGAGGTCAGGATCTCGACGATGTCGCCGTTCTGCAACTCAGTCCGGAGGGGAACCAGCCGTCCGTTGACCTTGGCCCCCACGCAGCGGAGGCCGACGTCGGTGTGCACGGCAAAGGCGAAGTCGATGGGCGTGGCGCCCTTGGGAAACGGCTTGACGTCGCCCCGGGGAGTGAAGACATAGACCTCGTCGGGGAAGAGGTCCACCTTCAGGGTGTGCAGGAACTCCTTGGAGTCTTTGAGCTCCCGCTGCCACTCCATGAGCTGGCGCAGCCAGACAAAGCTCTGATCCGTCGGGTCAATGCTGCTCCGGCCCTCCTTGTACTTCCAGTGGGCGGCGATCCCCTCCTCCGCGACCCGGTGCATGTCCCAGGTGCGGATCTGGATCTCGACCGGATCCCCTTTCGGACCGATGACCGTGGTGTGCAGGGACTGGTACCCGTTGCTCTTTGGCACCGCGATGAAGTCCTTGAACCGCTGGGAGATCGGCTTCCACAGGGTGTGGATGACCCCCAGGGTGCCGTAGCAATCCTTGAGGGAGTCGGTGATCACGCGGACCGCCGTCAGGTCGTAGATCTCGTCGAAGTCCTTCTTCTGGTCGCACATCTTCTTGTAGATGCTGTAGAAATGCTTCGGCCGGCCGGTGATCTGGGCCTTGATGTCCACCTCGGCGAGCTTCCGCTCCAGCACGCCGATGGCCTCGTTGATGTCGCCCTCTCGCTCCTGGCGCTTGCGGGCGATGCGCGTTGCGAGATCCTGGTAGGCCTCCGAGTCGAGATGGCGCAGGGACAGGTCCTCCAGTTCGGCCTTGATCCAGTAGATCCCCAACCGGTGGGCCAGCGGCGCGTAGATGTCCAGGGTCTCCCTGGCGATGAGCTGCCGCTTGGCCTCGGGCAACGGTTCCAGCGTGCGCATATTGTGCAGGCGGTCGGCCAGCTTGACCAGGATCACCCGGATGTCCTTGGACATGGCCAGGACCATCTTGCGGATGTTCTCCGCCTGGGCCTCCTCCCGGGTGCTGAAGGGGATGCGGGACAGCTTGGTGACACCATCCACCAGGGCCGCGACCTCGTCCCCGAAGTGCTCCTGGATCTCCTCCTGAGTGGCCTTGGTATCTTCCACCACGTCGTGGAGCAGACCGGCCGCAACGGTGGCCGTGTCCATGCGGAGTTCGGTGAGGATGCCGGCAACTTCCAGAGGATGGCTGAGGTAGGGCTCGCCGGAGATGCGCTCTTGCCCCTTGTGGGCCTTGGCAGCGAAGACATACGCCCGCATCACGGGGTCGACGTCCGCCTGAGGGTTATACTCCTGAATCTTATCCAGGATGCCTTCGATTCGCAATCCACTGCCTCTGCGCTACGCTGCGCTAAATCCAGTGTAACACGTCATTTTTCAGCCTTTCAAGGATTATCTGGCAGGGGCGCCAGAGGAAATCAGGCGGACCATCAGGCGCTCACCGGAGGGCCGCGGACTGTTCTTGACTCAGCGGGTTGTTAGGCTCGGCCAAGCACAGCGAGCCACTCGGCGACGATCTGCACGTCTTCCTCTGACTCGGGCGTCAGCACAATCGGTTCATACTCGGGATTGAGCGGAGACAGCGTCACCCGCGCGTGACGCCAGCCCCCTGCCTCATCAGTGATCTTCTCGGAATCGTACCGCTTGACCGTGTACCGTCCGCCGGTTTCTGGATCGTGGAGGCCATGATGCTGCACCAGCACGATCTTTCCTTGTCGTGATCCCTGCACCGGCGCGCGGAAGACGCAGTAGCTGCCGTCCGGTATTCGGGGTTCCATGGATTTCCCCACTACCTCGGCCACGAACATCCCTTCGCGCAGCTTCATTCCAGACACCTCGACCCATCCCTCCTCTTCCACCTCCTGCCCCTCGCCGAACTTCCCGGCGGCCGCACGCAGGGAGTACACCGGCAGATGCGTCTCGAATGGACGCGCCGCCTCGCGACTCACCAGGCGGATGGCCTCCTGCGCAGCCTCGCGTACCGCGTCCTTCACCATCTGTACGGTCTGCCGGACGGCAGAGAACCACGAGGGATCCTCCGCCAACACCTTGGCGCGATCCTTCTGCTTCAGCGCGTGAGCCAGCCGCTTGAAGTGTAGGAGCATCGCCTGCTGGTCCGCCAGTTCTGATCGGGCGATGACCAGGACCTGCCACCCATCCCCTTCCAGGACCGACCGGATCATCGTGTCGCGCTGCGCCTGTTTTTCGTTGCCATGGATTCCCTTCGACAGACCGTCCAGGTAGATGGCCACCTTGAGGTCCGCGCCTGGTTCCAGATAAGCGAAATCCGGCGTCGTCGTCGGGGCGGGATGCCCGATCGGAATCGGATGCTGCTGCAGGGGCGTCGGAAACCCTGCCCGCTGCAGGAGGGCCGCCAGTTCCGCCTCCCCGGGGTTCGTCGGGCTGCCTGCGCCAACCGTCGCGCTGGCCACCAGCGGCGGGATCTCCCGCTCCCAGCGCACCTCCGGCGATTCCTCAAGGAGACGCTTCGCCAGGTGGCGGTCCAGGATGCCGTGATGGAAGACATTCCGATAGGCCCGGAGGCACTCGTAGCAGGAGCGCTCGCACTGGCCCTTGCACTCGGCCACGGTCTCCAGGGCTGCCTGCCGCACTTCCGCCCAGCGCTCCAGGAGCTGCGAGAGCAGGCCCGAGCCTCCCGGCATTGGATCGTAGATCAGGAGATCCCAGTGCTCCTCCGCGGTGGGGAGGACGAGGATGTGCAGGTCCTCGGGATCCATCTCCAGGACCCGGGACGCCCCCTGCCGGATCGCTTCGCCGAGATTGACGGCGTCCGCCCGGGACGCGAGCCCCTGCACCA
>CAZXXV010000522.1:0-3179 GCA_964644725.1 uncultured bacterium | reverse complement strand
GATATCCGGGGGATCATTGCGCGGTCGCTCCAGGCCGTCGAGCGTGTCTTAGCCGAGGGCGACCGCTCGCATAGCTTTTGGCATTGACATCTAGATGTCTATACAATACGATTCCCCCGTTTCCGGCGGAGGCAGCATGGGCGCTGAGGACAGCTTCATCCCCGTCTACTACCGCCTGGAGAAGTTCCTGCGCGATCAGATCCGCACCGGCGCCTTGAAACCCGGCGATGCGGTCCCGCCGGAGTCCCAGCTCGCCCAGCAGTTCTCCGTCAGCCGCATGACCGTCCGGCAAGCCCTCTCCCGCCTGGTATTCGAGGGCCTTATCGTGCGACACCGGGGACGCGGGAGCTTCGTGGCCGAACCCCGCCTGGAGCACACCAAGATGTTCTGGAGCTTCGAGGAGGAGATGCAGGCCCGCGGTTCCCGGACCGCGCACAAGCTCCTGGACATGCGGTCCGTGAAGGCCGAGGGCAAGGTGGCGGACAATCTCGCTCTCCCCGAGGGCACCCTGGTCACGCGACTGGAGCGGCAGCGCTTCGTAGACGGGCAGCTCATCGGGTACGAGGTCCGCTATCTGCCGAGGCATATCGGCGAGGCCCTCACCCAGGACGAGATCCACAATCAGCCGCTGGTCCCTGCGGTGAAGCGCATCCTGGGCAGAGGCCCCACGCGCATCAGCCTGCGGCTGACCTCCTCGGTCGTTCGCCGCGACGAAGCCAAGATCTTGGAGACGAAAGTCGGCGCGCCCGTCTTAATCCGCGAGCACACCTGGTACGTGGAACCCAACGGGCCGGTCCAGTACGGCAAGTCTATTTTTCGTGGGGATCGATACCAGATGGTTGTCGAGTTCAGCTCGGTCCCGCCCCCCCCAACCCCCGGACCCTGAGGAGCTCCACGTGTCCTTTCGACTCGGCCCTCACCAACGTCTGCCGGCGCCCCGCCTCAGGGAGTTCGCCCGCCAGGTTCTGGAGATGGTTGGCGTGCCAGAGGAAGAGGCGGCGCTGTTCGCCCATCTCCTGGTGGAGGCGGACTGCCGCGGGGTTCACTCTCATGGGATGATGCGCCTCCCGTCGTATGTGGCACGGATCGAGGGCGGCGCGATGGCGGCCAAGACGGTGCTCCGCGTGGTGTCGGAGTCACCCGGGACGCTCCTCTTGGATGGCGGGAACGGTCCCGGCCACGTCGCCTGCGCCTGGGCTATGGACATGGCAATTGACAGGGCACGGGAGATCGGCGTAGCTGTGGTGGGGATCAAGAACAGCAACCACAACGGGACCCAGGCGGCTTACGCCATGCGGGCCCTGTCCGCGGACATGATCGGCCTGTGCGCGACCCTCGGGGGGAACGTCATGGCCCCGTGGGGCGGGGTGACGCCCCTCCTCGGCAATAATCCGTTCGGCCTGGCCGCTCCCACGGCCGAGGAGCCGCCCTTCGTCCTGGATATGGCCTGCAGCCAGGTCGCCCGCGGCTGGATCATCCTGGCGGAGAAGCGGGGCGAGCCGATCCCTGCCGGTTGGGCTATTGACGCCCAGGGGAACCCGACGCAGGACGCGAAGGCGGCGCTCGAGGGCACGGTCCTCCCCATCGGCGGGTACAAGGGCTACGGCCTCTCCATGCTGGTGGCGATCCTGACCGGCGTCCTCACCGGGGCCGCCGTGGGCGCGGCCGCCTTCGGGGGCGATCTGGGCGCGACGAACCGACCGCAGGATTGCGGCCACATGCTGGCCGCATTGGACGTTGCCCGGTTCATGCCTGTCTCGGCCTTCAAGGCGCGGATGGACCAGTTCATCCGGGACATGCGGACGTCGGAGCGGGCGCCGGGTGTCCAGCGGATCTACGTCCCCGGCGAGATGGAGCACGTGTACGCCGAGGAAGCGGCGCAGCTTGGCGTCCCGATCGAAGAGGGCGTGGTGAAGGATCTAGAGGCGCTGGGCCGGCGCCTCGGCGTTCCCTGGTAATCAAGGCCCGGCAAGCGGGCAACCCGGCAACCTGGCGATCAGGCAGCCTTGCAATGCCGGGGACCAAATTGCCGAGTCGCCCGATTGCCTGATTGCCAAGCCGCCGGATTGGCGATTTGCTCGATGCGCTGACTCGCGACGGCCTCGGATATTAGGCGTGGCCCAGGCCGGACAGTCGCTGGCGAGGGGCCGGCGGCCGCAGGATGGGCCCTCGAACCAAGGAGGTGTGGTCATGAACGCGCAACGCATGGGTGTACTGGGACTGGTGTTCGTGATTGCAGCGGCCGGGCTGCTGGTCGGTCCGATCGGCGGATCCGTCGCAGAGGCCCAGGTCATCCGGATGAAGTTCGGGCACTTCATGGAGGAGGCGCATCCGGGTCACCAGGCGGCCAAGAAGTTCGCCGCCGCGGTGGAGGAGCGGACCAAGGGCCAGATCAAGATCGACATCTTCCCGGCGAACGCGCTGGGGTCGCCACCGGAAGTCGCAGAGCAGGTGCGTTTGGGCGTCACCGACATGAGCAGTCCGACGTCCGGCCAGCTCGACAAGTGGGTCAAGGCCTTCGGCGCGGTGATGCTCCCGTTCGCATACGACGACTACGACCACGCCCACCGAGTGATGGATGGACCGTCGTTCCAGTGGTTCAGCCAGATGGCCGAGAAGGAAGGGTTCATCCTGCTCTCGACCTGGGAGTACGGCTTCCGGCAGATCACGAACAACAAGCGGCCGATCAATACCCCGGCGGACGTCAGGGGGCTGAAGCTGCGCGTGCCCCCGGAGGTCCAGATCCAGTCGGCCTTCGAGGCCATGGGCGCGGTGACCGCCGTCGTCGCCTTCCCCGAGGTGTACATGGCCCTCGCCCAGGGGGTGGTGGACGGCCAGGACAATCCCATCCCCGTCATCTACTTCATGAAGTTCTACGAAGTGCAGAAGCACCTGGCGATCACCCGCCACATCTACAATAGCAGTATCCACGCAATCAGCGCCAAGACCTGGGCCAAGCTCTCCCCCGAGCAGAAGGCCATCTTCCAGGAGGAGAGCCGGAAGGCGGGGGCCTTCATGCGGCAGCAGATCGTGTCGCAGGAAGAGGAACTGATCAGCAAGATGCAGGCGGCAGGCGTTCAGGTGACCCGACCCGACCCGGCGCCGTTTCGCGCGGCCATGGGGCCGGCCTACGAGCGGATCGGGAAGTACACCGGCGAGGAGAACGTGAAGAAGTTCCG
>CAZXXV010000521.1:0-3213 GCA_964644725.1 uncultured bacterium | reverse complement strand
ACCACGAGGCCTCCGAACGTCATCAGGACGCTGGACAGAAACATCAGGTAAGACGTCCCCGACGTGAGCATCTGTAACGGGGTGTAGCTGACCAGGGACTGATGCACCCGTTCCTGCACCTTGGCGGCAGCCTGCTGGAATCCGGCAGGTTTCCAACTGGAGGGCGGGCCCACCATCAATCTCGCCAGAAGCGTAACGACGATTCCCTGGACGATGCCCCAGGTGATGAAGGTGGACCGGTAGCCGCTGTGCTCGATCATTCGCTGGATGGGGAGAACGGTGAGCACCGCGCCGGACCCGTAGGCCCCGACGACGAGGCCAGCGGCGAGGCCGCGCCTGTCCGGGAACCACTTCAGCACGGTGCCCACGCAGGCGCCGTAGACGGCTCCGACGCCGACGCCTCCGAGAACATACCACGTGTACAGGGCACGCAACGACTGCGCCAGACCGGAGCCGACCCAACTGAGACCGACCAGCAGGCCGCCCACCGCGACGACGATCCGGGCGCCCAGGCGATCCACGAGGAATCCCTCCACGGGCACCAACCAGCTTTGCGTCATGATGAAGAGCGTGAAGGCGAGCTGGAAATCCGACAGTTTGGCGCGGAGCCCCGCGGAAACCGGAACAGTGAGGCCGGAAAAAATGATGGCGGACGACCGATCCCGCCCGAGCCGGTCGGATCGTTCACGTCCGGTCCGGCGCCCCGATGGAGGCCGGCTTCAGGTATGTCCCCCAGACAGCCGCCGCCCCGACGGCCAGGGCCAGAATTGCCGCGGCAAAGGCCACGTGGTAGCTTCCCGTGCGATCGAACACCGCACCACCCAGCCACGCCCCCAGCCCCTCGCCAATCCCGTTGGTGACGCTGATCCACCCATAGATCCGGCCGAAGCTTTTCCCCTGGAACAGGTCGGCCGCCCGCGCGGCCATCACGATCCCGGCGCTCCCCTGGCTCAGACCATAGCACAGGACAAACAGAGAAAGCGCTATCGATCCCGCGGTCGTCAGCGTCATCAACGCCAGAATCCCGAGGGTCGTGCCGCTATAGGCCAGCATCAGGGTCCGTGCCCGGCCGAGCCGATCCGAGGCCAGACCTACCAGGTAGCGCCCCAGCATGCTCACCATCGAGACGGCCCCCATCGTCGTGGCCGCGATCATCTTGCCGTAGCCGGCACCAACGATGAAGGCCACCAGGTGAACGGTCAAGATCTGAAACGCCATCCCGCTGCTCAGGCGCGCCAGCACCAGCCACCAGAACTGGGAGCTCTCGACCGCAGACCGAAGCGTCCTCCCTCGGCCGACCGACTTATCCGATGTCGCGCCTGAGCGGGCGATCGGCTCGGCCACTTCGCCCGTCTTGGGAACACGCTGGTGCCAGTTCGCCGGGACCAGGACCAGCACCAGGAAGGCAGCCAGGGTGTACAGCGCCATCCGCCAACCCAGGCGGAGGATCAGCCATTGGGCCGTGGGAACTATCAGGATCACTCCCAGCCCCGTCCCGATGTCCGCGATGGCGATGGCTCGCCCCACCCCCCGAGGGAACCATTTGGAGACGACCACCATGTTGGGGGTGCTCGTCAGCGCGCTGTGGCCGATCCCCGTTAGGATGCCGTAGGTCAAGTAGAAATGGGCGAGCGAATGTCCCATGCCCGTGGCGGCCATCCCCGCGGCCGTCAGGAGCGCCCCGCCCACGAACAGTCGTCGTGGACCGAACCGGTCCAGGAGAAAACCCGCCAGCGGCCCGCCCAGGCCGGTCGTGAGCGTCGTCACGGAATAAATCCCGGCGGCCTCTCCCCGACCCCACCCGAACTCCTCCAACAGGGCCACGTACACCACGGGGAACGTGAGGAGCACGCCGTTCTGCACCGTCATGGTGAGCCCGGCGATTAGCAGGCTTGTCCAGGCGGCCGAGAGCCTCCGCATCCACTCCCCTGGCGGGAACCGCCCCGCGAACCGCGAACAGCCCGGACACACAAAAGCCCCGCCCCTCGATTCGCAGAAGGACGAGCCTCAACTTGCCAGGAGTCTGGGCGGGTCAGGATGTGTTCTCCGTCCACCCTTCGGCGGCCTGGGTCCGCAGGACCAGGCCCCGCTTCACCCGAGCGTCACACATTTCCACCGCAAAGGAATGGGTCCCGTCGCGGCCAGAAAAATCCGTCACGATGAATTCGATATCCCCCTGCTGCCACCGATGCTCCACGAAGGCCAGGCCGTTCGCGCCCTCGTGGTCCCGGCGCAGCGCGGGTGGGCCGAATCGCGCGATGGACGAGCCCAGCGGATCCGTGGTCGCGTTCTCCCAGATCACGGAGAACAGGCGCTCTTCGGCAAAACAGTAGGTGACGCTTTCAAAGGGCGACTGTGTCCGGTCGAGGGTCTGGCGGATGCAGGTGGTTCCGCCCAGGAACGGAAACTCGTCGAAGAGGACGTTCCCCAGGCAGGTGAGGACCCGCTCCAGTGCCATCCCAAGGTGGATGTCCCCCTCCTGGCTGGGAAGCGGTTCCAGTCCTTGGCCCATTCCAGATCCCTCAGCAGAAGTCCACCAAGGCTGCCTCGGGGTGCCGGAGGACGAATCCGCCCTGGGGACCCTCCTCCCAGTCCATCTCCGCGCCCTGCAACGTGTCTCGGCTCTGCGCGTCCAGGTAAATCCGGACCCCATCCACCTCTTCCAGGGCGTCGAAGTCGTGAGGCGCATCCGTGAAGGTGACGCGGAAGCCCGCCCCCCCGCATCCGTACAGGAAGCTGATCTGAATCCCCAGTCCGGGTTTTCCCTGCCGCCGGCGCTCCACCTCGAACATCGCCCGGGCACGCCCGGTGATTGTGATAAGCATGATCTGACCCCTCGCGAAAACGCGTAAACTATAACACGATTCCCGACGGGATTCTATGGAAAGATCCGATCACGAAGTCCGGAGAGCCGAGAGTGGCGCCAGATGCGGACCCGCCCCGCGGATCCGGCGAGCGCCAGATCCGCCACAGCCGGACCGCGAACCGAGGGACAAATCCAGGGCGGTAATGGCGGGGCAGGAGAGGCAGAAGAGACCACGGCCCGGGGAGCGGCTCCCCGGGCCGTGATGGTCTGCCCGTCGCCCGGCCACGGATGGCAGGGCCACGACGACGGGTGACGCCGGCCCGCCCCGGAGGGTCCAGGCGGGCGGCGGATGAAGCTAGAACTCGTACCGCACGAAGCCGGCGATGGTATACGACTCATAGTTGGGC
>CAZXXV010000520.1:0-3222 GCA_964644725.1 uncultured bacterium | reverse complement strand
GCTGGCGCTGCTGGCTGGTTCGGTGATGGCCTCGTTCGTATTCATCGAGGTGGCACTTCAGATCTCCACCCGGTTCCGAAGCCTGGAAGACAAGTCCGGCTTTGCGAACACGCTCAGGATGCCCGCAGAGTGGCGGATGAGGGTGGTCGAGGTCGAAGGGTCGCGGTACTCCTACTATTGGCATGGCGTCCTGCACGTCCACAATCGGGATAGCATGCGGGTCCTGGGAGACTTCCCCCCGAAGCGAACCGGCACCTTCCGCATCATCGCCCTGGGGGATTCCCTGACCTACGGATACGGCATCGCCGAGCAGGACACCTACCCCAAGGTGATCGAGAGGCTCCTGAGTGAAACCTTCCGGGCCGAGGTGCTCAACCCGGGCGTCTCGGGGGCGCAGAGCGAGGACATCTACAGGATCCTGCAGCGAAAGCTGCCGGAGCTGCGGCCCGACCTGGTCATCTACGGCATGTGCCTGAACGATTTCCTGCCGTCCGGCGTGGGGGAGTATGACACCAACCGGGCGTACCAGGTGCCCCTCCCGTATAAGGAGCATTTCACCAACAAGGCCCTCACCGGAAAGCTCCTCGAGCAGCGGTATGATGCCCTGCTCATGCGCTGGGGCTTACGCGTGGACTTCTTCACGGACATCCTGAGGGACTTCGACGGCTACCAGACCCGCTTCGCGCGGGACGTCAAGGCCATGAATGCCTTCGTGCAGGAGAGCGGCCTCCCGCCCATGGTCGCCATGGTCCTCGACCAATACCCCAGTACCAAGGGGAGGCGACCCGAGATCGTCCTGGCCGCGGAAAAGCATCTCCGCGACGCCGGAATCCGCGTCGTGCCGAGTGACTACGTCCGGCTGAATGACGGCCGACTCGCCCAGATTGCATCGGAGATCCTCGCGAACCGTTCGACACTCCGCGACCGGTGCCGGGAGGTGGCCGCCCGGTATTTTGACGGGGATCGGTACCTGGGCCATTATACAGACCTTGTGGCGGGCACATCGGCGCAGCGCGTGGCGGAGTCGGCCACGGTGGGGAAGACATGCGCATAAGCTGCTGCCTCCACCGGCGGATGCTAGCCGGGGTTTGGCTTCTCCTTACGCTCCCGCTGGGACTCTGGGTCCTCCACGGCTTTCTTTCCCCAACTCCGCACGTCCGCGTGCAGATAGAAGAACCGTTCAACCACGGATTCGTCTCCGAGGCCGCCCGCCTCAGCGTGCGGGGATTCCGCGCGACTGCCAAGGGATTCGCCTTAGGTCCTCGAAGTGAGGGAGAGATCGAGTATTCAGTCCGGACAGGAAAACCCCTCACCCGATGGTCGGCGATCACCCTCCAGTGGTACGGGGGGGAGGTGGGGGTCCGGAGCGCGGTGGATCTGCTGGGGCCTGAGGGGCCCCAGCGCCTGCTGGAGGACCGAAGCCTGGCGGGGACCCGCCTGCCCTTACCGGCGTCAGTGGCGGAGCGCGGCGAGATCGCGCTGCGATTCAGCGCCCGAAACGCGACGGACCAGGAACGTTTCCTTCTGGACAAGCTCGTTATCCAGGCGTGGGAGGGGCCGCCTGTACCCAGGCCGGATGTCCTGTGGGTCGGGGGGATCTTCCTGGCGTTCAGTCTCGGCGTCGCCGGTTTCGCGACGCACCCGAGACGAACCGCTCTGGTGGGGCTCATGCTGACGGTGGCGATGGTCATCCGGTATGTCAACCTGCTGCGGGTAGCCATGGCGCCCCTGGATCCCGATGCCCAGGGTTACCGGGCCTACGCCCACGTGCTCACCTGGATCGGCCCGCATGGCTTTTACTCCGCTTCGTTCGGGGAGCGCGAGCCCCTCTACCCGGCAGTCGTCAGGCTGGCCCTACGGCTCTTGGGAGATTCGGACCTGAGTCTCCGGCTCCTCACCCTGGCGCTTTCGATCGGCGTGGTGTACCTGACATTCCGCCTGGGGCAGGCGCTCTTCGGCTTCGGCGGGGGCCTGGGCGCGGGTATGCTGCTTGCCCTCTCCGTCCCGGCAGTCATCGAGAGCGGCCGAGGCCTGCGCGTGGAGCTGGAGACCCTCCTCTTGGTGGGCTGCGCGTGGCTCCTGTTCGGGCCGCGAGGATCCCTGTCGTGGCTTCGGGGACTGCTCGCGGGGCTCCTGGTCGGGGCCTTGCTCCTGACCCGGTTTCCGTACGCCCTGGCCCTCCTCCTCTTGTTCGTGGCGTCCATGTGGTGGCACCGCGCCTCGGGCTGGAAGGCGTGGCGTCCACTCCTGGTCGGAATGGCCATTGCGGGTGTCCTGGTGGCTCCCCACCGAATTGCCCTGGCCTTGCGCCACGGGGATACAGGATACGACGTTCATCGGACGCTGCGCTGGATCGCGAACCAGGAGTTCCAGGGTCGACCCGGCTTCCCGTCTTCGGAGGAGGTGATGCGCGATCCCTATGCCGGGCCTCGGATGACCCTCGGTCAATACTACTTGGGTCTCCACACGCCCTGGGAGGTGGCGTGGCGATCGGTGCGGGGGCTGGGGAGGGCCGTGCTCAACCTGTCACCCGTGGGTTACGTCGAGGAGGTCCAGGCGGTCCTGGGTCTCCCGGTCCGCTGGGTCGATCCCCTGGTCGCGGTCTTGGGGGTGATCGGGCTGGGCGTCCTGGCCGGCCGGCAGGATACCCGCTGGATTCCCTTCGTCCTCCTTCTGAGTCTTATCCATGTGGCCTTCTTCTCCGACCTCGGCCTCCCGGACTACCGGTTCCGAATGATCCTGCAGGCGATACCCTTCTTCGCCGTCGGAGTCATCGCTGGTGGCCGCTGGGTCCTGGCGCGCGGGGTCGCGCTCCTTCCCGGAAGGAGCGCCTCGTGGGCTGCTCGTGCGATGTCCGCTCCTCTCCTCACGGGGAAGAGCCGATGAGTTTCCGGCGGCTGAGCATCCTCATGCCGGCGTACAACGAGGTGCGGACGATCGAGGAGGTCCTCCGGCAGGTGGATGCCGCGGATGCCGCCGGCCTCGAGAAAGAGTTGATCGTCGTGGACGACGGCTCCAGCGATGGGACGCGGGAGGTCCTGGAGCGTCTGGACGGCCTCAAGACGCCGACGAGGACTTTGTTCCATGGCCAGAACATGGGGAAGGGCGCTGCCCTCCGGACCGCGCTGACCTATGCCACCGGCGATATCATTCTCATCCAGGATGCGGACCTGGAGTACAATCCGAAGGAGTACACCGAGCTTCTGGAACCCATCCTGACGG
>CAZXXV010000519.1:0-3241 GCA_964644725.1 uncultured bacterium | reverse complement strand
CTGACGGGACCGCGGCCGTTCGTGTGCCGGGATCCCCTCTCTGGAGAAAGGACCAGCCGAATGCTTGGAGCACGGACGTTCCAGGAGATCGTAGAACAGCCGGAGGCATGGGCTGCGGCCATTCGAAGCTTCGATGCCGCCGCCCCGGATATTGCTCGTCTTTTCCACGAGCGATCCCCCGACGAGGTGGTCTTCACCGGTTGCGGCTCGTCCTATTACCTCTCCATGACGGCGGCGGCCGCCTTCCAGCAGGTGGCCAGCCTCAGGGCCAAGGCGGTGCCCGCCTCCGAGATCCTCCAGTTTCCGGGAAGCATCTTCGTCCCCGGGGGTCATCCCCTCCTCGTGGCCTCGTCGCGTTCCGGGACGACCACCGAGACGCTGCGAGCGCTCGAAGTCGCACGCCGCCGAGGGATCGCGACGCTGAGCCTCACCTGTGCGCACCGGAGCCCCCTGGCGCGAGGCGCGGATCTCTGCATCCACTCGCCGAAGGGCCACGAGGAGAGCGTGGTGATGACCAAGTCCTTCAGCAGCCTGCTCCTCCTGGGGCTGCTTCTGGCCGCGAGCCGGGCCGGAACCGCGACGCTGCGCCGGGACCTCACCCGCCTTCCGATCCTGGGGAAGCGGGTGATCAAGGTGGCCCTGAACCTCACCGGGGATCTCGGGGCCGATTCAACCCACTTTGTCTTCCTGGGGGGCGGCCCCGCACACGGCATCGCCTGGGAGGGCATGCTGAAGATGACGGAGATGGCGCGGCGGCCCGCCGTTGCGTATCACCCGTTGGAATTCCGGCATGGGCCGATCGCCGTGGCGGGCCCGGGCACCGTCGTGGTCTTCTTCGGGACGAGGGCCGGTGCCAGGCTGGAGGCGGATCTCGCCAGGGACCTCCGCGAGCATGGTGCCATCGTGGTCAACCTGCGGGATGAGTGGCGGGGCGCCGCGGAGGTGGATGTGGACGTGGCGCTGGGCGTCCGCCTGGACGACGGGGCGCGCTGCCTCCTCTATCTCCCCTTCGCACAGGCCCTGGCCTATCACCGAGCCGTGGGCGCCGGCCTCGACCCCGACCGCCCGCGCCACCTCAGCTCCGTCGTCCGCCTCTGACCCTCCTGCCTGCGTCGCCCACCAGCCGGGCATCGGACATCACAGAACGTTTCGGGCACGACTGGGGTGGCGAGGCGGCTAGCGCCCCTCGTTCAGGGAGGCGAAGAAGGCGAGGGCCGCCAGGTAGTCTTCCGGCGTGTTGATGTCAACGAGTGGCGTGTACGTGCTCGCCTCGAGCACGTGGGTCTCTGCGCGATGGCGGCGGCGAACGGCACGCAGGCCCTGGGTGTCCTCGGTGATGTCGCGCATCTCGGGAAACAGGGGTCTGGCGAAAATCGTCGGGTGGCCGTGGCGGCCCTGGAAGGCGGGGACCGTAATGAGTGCGCCCGCCGCTTCGTGGGCCGCCTGCAACTGCCGGATGAAAGCGGCCGGCCTGGGTTGGTCCACGGACAGCACCAGGACGGCATCGGCCTCGGGCGGGATCGCATTCATCCCGGCGTGCACGGAACTCGTCTTTCCCGTGGCATAGTCCCGGTTCAGCACGGCATCGGTGCGCGGCAGCGAGCCGGCTGCCGTGCGGATCGCCTCGGCCTCGTGGCCGAGGACAAGGATTACTCGCTCGACGCCTCCAGCCACAAGCTGCTCCACCTGGAACTCAACCAGGGTCCTGCCTTGCCATGGGAGCATCGCCTTGGGCCGTCCCATGCGAGTGGACTCTCCGGCGGCAAGGAGCAGAGCGTACAGGCGCATGACTCACCGGCTCCGATCCCAGTTTCGAGCTCGCGCGGGGGAGGGTTGGTGCGGGAGTTACCCCGTCAGATCCTCGCCGCCGTCCACGCCGATAATGTTCCCCGTGATCCAGTGGGTGCCTTCGGTGCACAGGGCCGTGATGGCGGCGGCCACGTCGGCCGGGGTGCTCAGCCGGCCGTGAGGGTTCTTGGCCAGGGCACCCTCGACCAGCTTCTCATTGCCGGGGATCTTGCGCAGTGCGGGGGTGTCGGTAACACCGGCGCGGATGCAATTTGCGGTGATCCGAAGGGGCGCCAGCTCGTAGGCGAGCTGGCGGACGTGGGCCTCCAGCGCTGCTTTGGCCGCAGACACCGCGCCATAGGTGGGCCAGACGTGGTTCCCACCCGAACTGGTCATGGCGAAGATCTTGCTACCGGGACCCATCAACTTTCGCCGCACCACATCCTGGACCCAATAAACCAGGCTGTTCGCCATGACGTCCAGGGTCATCTCCATCTGGGATTGGGTCAGGGCGTCCTTGGGGTTCTCGGTGATGAGGCGTCGTAGCGCCCCGAAGGCAAGGGAGTGCAGGAGGACCTTCACCGATCCTGGTTCGCCCCTATCGGCCAGAACCTTTTCTGCCTGGTCCAGGACCTCCTGGCGTTTCTCGGCATCAGCGGCGTTCACGTTGAAGAATACCGCCTCGCGGCCCAGGGCCTTGATCTCGGCGATGATCCGCTCCACATTTTCGAGGGTGGCCCTGCGGTCCAGGTGCACGCCGAAGATGTGCAACCCCTCCCGAGCCAGAAAGAGAGCGGTTGCCTCGCCAAACCCGCTGGAGGCACCCAGGATCAAAGCCCACCCGTAGAGTGTTCCCTTCCGTCCATCCAATTCCAGATTCCTTCCCGTGGGGAGGCGCGGCGCTGTTTGGCTTCAAAAGTAGGGGGCATTCTACTCGGCCAAGGCCGCAGGAATCAACCTGAATGCGGAGTGCGGAATTGGAATGCGGAATGTCAAGGCCGGGAGGTTTGAACCGGGGAAGCGGGGAACCGGGGAAACGGAGAAGCGGAGAGACGGGGAGCCGCGAATCGAGAGCCGAGAACGGGGGCAGAGGAGCAGAGGGGCGGGGGAGCAGCGGAGTCCAGAGAGGCGAGAGCACGGCGAACCAGGGAAACGGAGAACCGGAGAGACAGGGGGCCGAGAGCCGGACCTGAGCGCGCACATCCGGTCTCCGATCCGTGACCCCCGGTATTGAGGTCGCCAGAATCGCCTTGACACCGCTCCCTGCTGAGAGGTAGCGTTCTGCCCGGTGCAACGTGTTTTTCCCTGTGGGAGAACTGGGGGTAGGGATGCTCGCCAAGAATGACCTGCGAAATCGTGGCCCTTTGGAGGCAATCGACCTCCAAAGGGCCGTTGTGTTTCTGGGGCGAGGGTACGCTGGGGGGATAATAGGTGTCTCAGGCCTGCTACGAAG
>CAZXXV010000518.1:0-3246 GCA_964644725.1 uncultured bacterium | reverse complement strand
CTATGCCACCGGCGATATCATTCTCATCCAGGATGCGGACCTGGAGTACGATCCGAAGGAGTACGCCGAGCTTCTGGAACCCATCCTGACGGGTCGGGCCGATGTGGTGTATGGCTCTCGTCTGCGTGGCGGGAAGCCCGTCCGGGATTTCAGTCTGATTTATCTCTGGGGCAACCGGTTCGTGACCTTCGTGGCCAACCTCCTTTACGGAGGCGCGCTCACCGACATCGAGACCTGTTACAAGGTTTTCCGTGCGGACGTGATCAAGAACATTCGGATCCAGTCCAACCGGTTCGAGTTCGAACCCGAGATTACGGCCAAGATTCTTAAGCGGCGGCACAAGATCGTGGAGGTGCCCATCTCGTACTATGGGCGGGACAGGGGCGAGGGGAAGAAGCTGAGTTGGCAGGATGGGATCGGCGCGCTCTGGGTCCTGGTGAAGTACCGGGTGATGGACTGACATGTGCGGCATCGGCGGGAAGCTCTACTTCGATCCGGCGCGCCTCGTGGAGCGCGAGGTGCTGGAGCGCATGAATGCGGTCCAGGCCCACCGCGGCCCCGACGATTCCGGGATCTACTGCCAGGGGGCGGTGGGGCTGGCGCACCGCCGCCTGAGTATCATTGATCTCAGCTCGGCCGGCCGTCAGCCCATGGCCAACGAGGACGGCACGGTCTGGATCGTCTTCAACGGGGAGATCTACAATTTCCAGGAACTCCGGCCCGATCTGCTGCGGCGGGGCCACCGGTTTCGCTCTCACACCGACACGGAGGTGATCCTCCACCTCTACGAGGAACATGGGGTCGGCTGTCTGGAATCTCTCCGCGGGATGTTTGCCTTCGCCATCTGGGACGCCCCCCGGCGCCAGCTCTTTCTGGCTCGCGATCGGTTGGGGGTGAAGCCCCTGTGCTACCAGCAGGATGCCGAGGCGTTCCGCTTCGCGTCGGAGGCCAAGGCCATCCTCCAGGACCAGGCGGTGGAGGCGCGCCCCGACCCGGCCGGGATTTCGCACTACCTGACCTACGGATACGTGCCCAGCCCCGGCTCCGCATTCCAGGGGATGCGCAAGCTCCCGCCGGCCCACTACCTCGTCTGCCGCGACGGGAGGGTGGAGGTCTTTCGTTACTGGCGGCTCCGCCGCGACCGGAAGCTCGAGCGGCCCGAGGCGGAGTGGTGTCAGGAGATCCTGACCCGCCTCGAGAAGGCGGTCCGCCTCCGCCTCGTGAGCGACGTCCCTCTCGGGGCGTTCCTGAGCGGCGGGATCGATTCCAGCGCCGTCGTGGCCATGATGAGTCACGCCGGTACCACGCCGGGGCGTGGTGGTGGCGTGATCAAGACGTTCTCCATCGGCTTCGAAGAGCCGGAGTACGACGAGCTCCGCTACGCCCGCCTCGTGGCCGAACGGTTCGGCACCGATCACCACGAGCTGGTGGTCCGGCCGGATGCAGTGGCCATCATGCCGAAGCTCACCTGGCATTACGACGAGCCTTTCGGAGACTCCTCGGCGGTACCCACTTACTACGTGGCCCAGATGACCCGGCGGTATGTGACCGTGGCCCTGAACGGGGATGCGGGGGACGAGAACTTCGGCGGCTACGACCGGTACGTGGCGAATCTTCTGGCGGCGTCCTTCGACCGCTGGCCAGGTGCCGGGCTCTTCCGGCGCGCGATCCGGTGGGGGCTCCACCTCTGGCCGAGGAGCGGCCGTCGCACGAGCTTGCTCTCCCGCGGCCGTCGCTTCCTGGACGGCTTGACCGAGGTGCCGGAGCGTCGGTACGCGCGCTGGTTCTGCCACTTCTACGGCGACCGGAAGGACGAGCTGCTGAGCCCCGAGTTTCGCGCCAGCCTAGATGGGGCCGACGCCCTGGACCTGTTACTGGCGGCCTACCGGGAGAGCGACGCCCCGGACTTCGTGGATGCCACGCTGGGCGTGGACGCGGCCCTCTACCTGCCGGATGACCTGCTGGTCAAAGTGGACATCGCCAGCATGGCCCATTCCCTGGAGGCCCGCTCTCCCTTCCTGGATCATGAGTTCATGGAGTTCGCGGCCACCATCCCTTCGGCCCTCAAGGTGCGGGGGCGCACGAAGAAGTACATCCTGAAGCGCGCCCTCTCGGACCTCCTGCCCCGGGAGATCCTCCACCGGCCGAAGATGGGATTTGGCGTGCCCATCGACCACTGGCTGCGCCACGAGCTTCGGGAGCTGGCCTACGACACCCTCCTCGGGCCACGGTGTCTCGGCCGGGGGTACTTTCGGCCGGAGACCGTGCAACGGCTCCTGGACGAACATACCCGCGAGACGGCCAACTGGCACTACCTGCTCTGGACCCTCTTGATGCTGGAGCTGTGGCACCGGACCTACGTGGACGGGGACGGGGATCTCGCCGCCTCCCGACGCGCCGGACGGGACGCCGCGCCCGCGACGAGGTGACACCGTGCCTCGCTATCTGATTACGGGGGGGGCGGGATTCATCGGTGCGAACCTGGCCCACGCCCTCGTGGCGCGCGGCGAGTCGGTCCGCATCCTGGATGATTTCTCCACAGGGCGGGCCCAGAACCTTCACGGGATCGAGGATCGGATCGAGATCCTGCGGGGTGACATCCGCGATCCAGCAGTTGTCGCCCGGGCGGTCCGGGGAACCGAGGTCATCCTGCATCAGGCCGCCATGAATTCCAACCCGCGCTCCATCAAAGAGCCCGGGCCGACCAACGCCGTGAACGTGGGCGGCACCCTCCTCCTGTTGGAGGCCGCGCGCGCCGCGGGAGTACGGCGGGTGGTGTACGCCTCCTCCTCCTCGGTGTACGGGGACACGCCGGGCCTGCCCAAGACCGAGGACATGCCCCTCTCGCCCAAGGCGCCCTACGGCGTTTCGAAGCTCGCCGCCGAGTGCTACTGCCGCGTCTTCACCCAGGTGTACGGCCTGGAGACGGTGAGCCTTCGCTACTTCAACGTCTTCGGCCCCCGGCAGCATCCGGATTCGGAATATGCCGCTGCCATCCCTCGCTTCCTGCGGCGGATGCTGGCGGGAGAGCGGCCCATCATCTTCGGGGACGGGGAGCAGTCCCGGGACTTCACCGCTGTGGAGAACGTGGTGGCGGCGAACCTCCTGGCGGCCGAATCGGCGCAGGGGATCGGCGAGGTTTTCAACATCGCCTGCGGGAAGACGAGCACGCTGAATCAACTTGCGGGATGGCTCAATCAGTTGCTGGGGACCGACCTCCCGCCGATCTACGAGCCACCGCGTCCG